>CAXTTH010000377.1:0-2467 GCA_964247035.1 uncultured Acetobacteraceae bacterium | reverse complement strand
AGCTGCCGGCGTTCGCCACCGCCTCGCCCCGGCGCACCGACTGGCGGCTGGTGCTGACGGCCGAGGTGCAGGGCGGCATGGTGGTGCCGACCTACACCGTGACCAACCCGCAGGGCGTGCCGCAGGGCGCCAGCCAGGGGACGCCGGTGCCGCCGGGGGAGTGGGCCGCCGGCCAGCCCGCCATGCTCAAGGCGGTGGCCGAGGCGCAGGCGCCCAAGCTGGTGGCCCTGCTGACCGGCATCGAGGCCCGGCGGCAGATGAGCGACCCGCACAGCCTGCTGAACCGCCCGCCCGTGCTGTACCTCAAGGCCGTCACCGGGGCGCCCGGCGACGGCAACGCGGCGCTCACCCGGCTGATGACGGCGCAACTGCCCACGCTGGGCGACGTGGTGCAGGACACGCCCAAGGGGGCCGACTTCACCGTCGCCGGCCAGGTCCGCACCGCGCCGGGCGCTGGCAAGACGACGCGGGTGGAGGTGCAGTGGGTGGTGACGGACGGGCAAGGCCAGGAGCGCGGCCGGGTGGTGCAACTGAACGAGGTGCCGCAGGGCTCGCTGGACCAGTACTGGGGCGATGTGGCGATGGCGGTGGCCAACGAGGCGTCCGGCGGGGTGCGCGACGTGGTGACCCAGGCGGTCGGGCGCGCCGACGCGCTGGCCAAGGTTCCCAAGGAGAAGCAGGGCGGGGAGAAGCAGGGGGCGGATAGATGACAGGTCGGTGAACGGTTGCTAGAACCGCCTGCCGCCGGACCGGGACAGCCGCCACCCATGAAGATCGTTGCCTGCAACAGCAACCGGCCGCTGGCCGAGGCGGTGGCCGCGAGCCTCGGCATCCCCCTGACCCGGGCCCTGATCCGGCGCTACGCCGACATGGAGGTGTTCGTGGAGATCCACGAGAACGTCCGCGGCGAGGACGTGTTCGTGCTGCAATCCACCTCCTACCCGGCCAACGACAACCTGATGGAGCTGCTGGTCACGCTGGACGCGCTGCGCCGGTCGAGCGCGCGCCGGGTCACGGCGGTGATCCCGTATTTCGGCTATGCCCGGCAGGACCGCAAGACGGCGCCGCGCACGCCGATCAGCGCCAAGCTGGTGGCCAACCTCATCACCGAGGCGGGCGCCAACCGGGTGCTGACGCTCGACCTGCACGCGGCGCAGATCCAGGGCTTCTTCGACATCCCGGTGGACAACCTCTATGCCGCGCCGCTGTTCACCGCGGACATCCAGCAGCGCTTCGCCGGACGCGAGCTGATGATCGTCTCGCCGGACGTGGGCGGGGTGCTGCGGGCGCGCAACCTGGCGTCCCGGCTCAACTGCGACCTGGCCATCATCGACAAGCGGCGGGAGCGGGCGGGCGTGTCGGAGGTGATGAACATCATCGGCGAGGTGGAAGGCTTCGACTGCATCCTGGTGGACGATTTGTGCGATTCGGGCGGCACGCTGTGCAACGCCGCCACCGCGCTGATGGCGGACGGCGCGCGCTCGGTCAGCGTCTACGTGACGCACGGGGTGCTGTCGGGCGGGGCGGTGGCGCGGATCGCGGGCTCGCCGATCGAGATGATGACCACCACGGACAGCATCGAGCCGACGGTGGCGGTGCAGGGGGCGGCCAACCTGCGCACCTTCACCATCGCGCCGCTGCTGGCCGAGGCGATGCGCCGGATCAACGAGGAGAGCAGCGTCAGCTCGCTGTTCGATTGAGGGGGATGGCGTGAAGCTCTACTACTCGCCCGGCGCGTGCTCGCTGGGCATCCACGTGCTGCTGGAGGAGATCGGCGCCCCGTACGAGACGGAGCTGATCAACGTGCGCGAGGGCGTGCAGCACCAGCCGCACTTCGTGGCGGTGAGCGCCAAGTCCAAGGTGCCGGCGCTGCGGCGCGACGATGGCAGCGTGCTGACCGAGTACGGCGCCATCGCCACCTGGCTGGCGCGCAGCCACCCGGCGGCGCGGCTGATGCCGGCGGACGCCGAGGGCGAGGCGCGGGTGCTGGAGGCGATGGACTACGCCGTGGCCACCGTGCACATGCAGGGCTTCACCCGCATCGCCCGCCCCGGCAACTTCGCCCCCAGCACGGCCGACCGCGAGCAGGTGCAGGCGCGCGGGCGGGAGATCTACGCCAAGGGGCTGTCGCTGCTGGCGCAGTCGCTGGCCGGGCGGGACTGGATCGCGGGCGAGTACTCGGTGGCGGATTCGGCGGTGTTCTACGTCTGCGCCTGGGCGCCACGCGCCGGCACGGACCTGCCCGGCCCGCTGGCAGCGCATTTCGCCCGCATGAAGGCCCGGCCTGCCGTGCATCGCGCGCTCATGGCCGAAGGGGCGCTCGCTTGAGCGGCCTGCCGCTGCGCGCGTTCTGGTTCCTGCGCCACGGCGAGACCGACTGGAACGCCGCCGGGCGCAGCCAGGGCCGCACGGACGTGCCGCTCAACGCCACCGGGCGGGCGCAGGCCGCCGCGGCGGCGCAGGCGCT
>CAXTTH010000376.1:0-2470 GCA_964247035.1 uncultured Acetobacteraceae bacterium | reverse complement strand
CGACGGCCCCAACGCCAAAACCGGTGCCTTCGCCCTGGCGGCGCAGGCGGCGGGGGTCGAGATCATCGGCGACATCGAGCTGTTCTGCCGCGAGCGGGCGAAGATCGCTCCGCACGCACCCTTCGTCGCCATCACCGGCACCAACGGCAAGTCCACCACCACGGCGCTGCTCGCGCACCTCCTGGCTGGCGCCAGCATGCCAACCGCGGCGGGCGGTAATCTCGGCCCCGCAGCCTTGGCCCTGCCGCTGCTGGGCGACGGCGGCGTGTATGTGCTGGAGATGTCCTCCTACATGCTGGAGCGGCTCGCGACGCTGCGGTTCCAGGCGGCGGCCATGCTCAACCTTAGCCCCGACCACCTCGACCGGCACGGCGACATGGCCGGCTACGCGGCCGCCAAGCGCGCCGTGTTCGACCGCCAGGAGCTGGGCGACCTCGCCGTGATCGGCACGGACGACGCGCCCAGCCGCGCCATGGCGGCCGAGTTCGCGGCCGTCACCGTGTCCGGCGAGCACGAGGCGGATGTATGGTGCGATGGCGCGCAGTTGCGGGACCGCGCCGGGCCCTTCATGGCCCTGTTCGAGGCCCACGCGCTGCCCGGCGCGCACAACGCGCAGAACGCCGCCGCCGCCGCCGCCATCGCGCTGCACCTGGGCCTGGACCGGGCGGCCATCGCCCGCGGCCTGCGCAGCTTTCCCGGCCTGCCGCACCGGCAGCAGCACGTCGCCACGGTGGACGGCGTGCCCTACGTGGACGACAGCAAGGCCACCAACGCGGACGCCGCCGCCCGTGCGCTCGGCTGCTACCGCCGCATCGTCTGGATCGCCGGCGGCATCAGCAAGGCGGGCGGGGTCGCGCCGCTTGCGCCGTTGTTTCCCAGGGTGGCGCACGCCCTGCTGATCGGGCGGGACGGCGCGGCGCTGGCGTCCGAGCTGGGCAGCGTGCCGCATGACGTGCTGGGCACGCTGGAGCAAGCCGTGCCCGCCGCCCGCCATGCCGCAGCTCGGCTGGGCGCGGACGTGGTGCTGCTGTCGCCCGCCTGCGCCTCGTTCGACCAGTTCAGCGGCTTCGAGGCCCGCGGCCGGCGGTTCGCCGAACTCGCCCAGGGCCTGGCGGGGAGGGCCGCCTGATGCCGCAGCTCTCGCGCGCAGACACCTCCACCCTGGGCCGCTGGTGGTGGACCGTGGACCGCCTCACCCTGCTGGCCATCGCGGTGCTGATCGGCTTCGGCTATGTCATGATGCTGGCCGCCAGCCCCGCCGTCGCCGAGCGCATCCACGTCGGCCGCGACAGCTTCATCCTCAAGCAGATGGTGTTCCTGCTGGTCTCGGCGGGCGTGGTGGTCAGCGTGTCACTGCTGTCGCCGCGCGGGGTGCGGCGGCTGGCGCTGGCCGGCTGTGCCATCGCGCTCGCGCTCACGGCGCTGACGCTGGTGCACGGGGTGGAGATCAAGGGCGCGCGCCGCTGGATCGCGCTGCCAGGCATGTCGTTGCAGCCCAGCGAGTTCCTCAAGCCGTGCTTCGCCGTGGTAGCGGCCTGGCTGATGGCGGAGAGCCGACGCACCCGCGGCTTCCCCGGCGCCATCCTCGCCATGGGCGTGTTCGCGCTCATCCTGCTGCTGCTGAAGAGCCAGCCGGACATCGGCATGCTGGCCGTGGTGACGGCGGTGTTCTTCGCCCAACTGTTCGTGGCCGGGCTCAACCTGTTCATGGTGGGCGTGACCGCCGCCGGGCTGATGGCCTCGGGCGTCGGCGCCTACGCGTTCTTCCCGCACGTGCGCAGCCGCGTCACCCGCTTCCTGCACCCGGCGTCCGGTGACAGCTACCAAGTGGACAAGGCGCTGGAGGCATTCGGCAACGGCGGCCTGCTGGGCCGCGGACCCGGCGAGGGCCAGGTCAAGGACCTGCTGCCGGACGCGCACGCGGATTTCGTGTTCGCCGTCATGGGCGAGGAGTTCGGGCTGTTGATGTGCCTGGTGCTGCTCGGCATCTTCGCCTTCATCGTGGTGCGCGGCCTGCTGCGGCTGCTGCCGGAGCACGACGAGTTCGTCATCCTCGCCTCCGCCGGCCTGGTGGCGAGCTTCGGCTTGCAGGCCTTCGTCAACATGGCCAGCAGCCTGCACCTGATCCCCACCAAAGGCATGACGCTGCCCTTCGTCAGCTACGGCGGCTCCTCCGTGCTGGCGGTGGCGCTCGGCATGGGCATGCTGCTGGCGTTGACCCGGCGCAGGCACCACGGGGACGTGTCGTGAGGGGGCCAGCGGTGAAGCCGATCGTGATCGCCGCCGGCGGCACCGGGGGGCACTTCTTCCCGGCCGAGGCGCTGGCGACGGAGCTGACGACGCGCGGCCACCGGGTGGCGCTGATGACGGACGCCCGCGCTGCGGCCCGGCTGCCGGAGAGCTTCGCCGGGCACGAGGGGTGCGTGCTGCGGGGGGCGGGCATCGCGGGGCGCGGGCGTCCGTCATCAGC
>CAXTTH010000375.1:0-2479 GCA_964247035.1 uncultured Acetobacteraceae bacterium | reverse complement strand
CGAAGCGGACACTGCCCAGGTGATGGTCGAAGAACTGCCGCCAGACCTGCACCCGCTCCAGCCGGTTGGCGTCGGCAGCGTAGCTGGCGTGGAACGCGCCGGCGGCAGCGGAATAAAACGCGACGGCGTCAGTGGGCATGGCCGACGGGCCTCGACTGTCATACGATTGCGTTCACCTAACGGATCGGACAGGCGGACGCAATGCGAGGGTCAGACGCCGTGATACTCCCGGAACCAGGCGACGAAGCGGGGGATGCCGACCTCCAGCGGCGTGCGGGGCGCGTAGCCGGCCAGGGCGGCGATGCGATCGACGGAGGCCCAGGTCTCGACCACGTCAGCGGCGGGGCGGGGCACGACCTCGATGACGGCGCGGCGCCCCAGCTCGGCCTCCAGCAGCTCCACCAGCCGGGTGACGCTCTCGCTGCGGTTGTTGCCGATGTTGAGGATGCGGGGCGGACCCGGCGGCGGCTGGTCCAGCACGCCCAGCACGCCGTCCACGATGTCGTCGACGTAGGTGAAGTCCCGCCGCAGCACGCCGCCCTCGTAGAGCGGGATCGGCCGCCCGGCGACGATGGCCTGGGCGAACCCGTAATAGGCCATGTCCGGCCGGCCCCATGGACCATAGACCGTGAAGAATCGCAGGCCCGTCTGCGGCAGCGCATACAGATGGGCATAGGCGTGGCTCATCAGCTCGTCGGCGCGTTTCGTGGCGGCGTACAGCGAGGTGGGGCGGTCCACCTCCCCGTCCTCCTGCAAGGGGAACTCCTGCGCCAGGCCATACACGCTGGAGGAGCTGGCATAGACCAGGTGGCGCAGCCCCGGCAGCCGCCGCGCCATCTCCAGCACGGCCAGGTGGCCCATGACGTTAGAATGCACGTAGGCGTAGGGGTTGACCATGGAATACCGCACGCCCGCCTGGGCGGCGAGATGGACGATATGGGTAATGTCCAACGAGCGGCCTGCCACCACCTCCATGGCGTCCCGGTCGGCCAGGTCGGTGCGGTGCAAGGTGAAGCCGGGGCGGGCGAGCCGGGCGAGCCGGGCCTCCTTCAGGCCGATGTCGTAGTAGTCGTTCACCACGTCGATGCCGATGACGGCGACGCCGGCGTCCAGCAGCCGCTCGGCCACGTGATAGCCAACGAAACCCGCAACCCCGGTCACCAGAACGATCACGCTGCCCCCACCCGCCTGCCGCGCCCGCTTGCAACGCTGCCCGGCGGATTGCAAGGCCTGCTGCTGGCCGCGCTGCTGGCGTCGGTCATGCCCAGCAAGGCGGCGGCGCTGGATGATTACCTCGCTCATGGTTACCAGATCGTTGCGGCGACGGTGCTGCCGGGCAGCTTCGGCGGCTGCGTGCGGCACAACCGTCTGGTGCTGGTGGACGGCTCGGTGTTCTCGTGCGCCACCACGTCCAGCCAGGTCGCGTTCGACCCGCGGGTGCTCATCCTGCGGCTGGGGGGAGACGTGCCCAGCGTGGCGCTGATCGGCTCGCAGCCCTATGCCGGCGAACTGCTCCGCCTGCGAGGGCACGACTACCCGGTGCCGCTGCGGATAGGTGCGGGCGTGCTGGCGGACCCGCCGGCCCAGACTGCTGCATTGAAGCCAGTCCAGCCCGTGCGGTCGGTGCTTGGCATCGACGCGATCGGGCAGCAATTTGGCCTGCCCTTATCCCAGCAGCAGGACCGCCCGCTGCCAGTGTGGGCGAAGCTCGGCGGCAAGCGGTAGCTCTTAGCGCGGATTTAACGGCAACCCACACGCAATGGCGTTCTCTTGCCGGAAAGCACCCGTTAGGCTGCGCCTGCCCAGGTTTAGGTGCAGCCAGTGCGGGACGAGGCCGGAACACATAGCTTCAGCCTGTGGGTGGACGCGTTCCGCTGGCTCGCCGCCATGTCCGTGCTGGTCACGCATGCCGGCATCCGCATGCTGGTCCCGGTGGGCGACGCGCCGAAGCCGGGCCTGGCGCATGCCGCCTACGCGTTCGCCGCCGGGTTCGATCATCAGGCGGTGATGGCGTTCTTCGTCATCAGTGGGCTGCTGGTGGGTGGCTCGGTGGTGCGGGAGGTTTCCGCCACGGGCCGGTTCGCGCTGGGGCCGTACCTTGCCCGCCGGCTGGTGCGGCTGTGCATCGTGCTGTGGCCGGCCCTGGCGCTGGCGGCGGCCTGCACGGCCCTGGCGCTCCGCTTGGGGGCGGCGGAGCGTGG
The DNA here is from genome assembly GCA_964247035.1 of uncultured Acetobacteraceae bacterium. Taxonomy (GTDB): domain Bacteria; phylum Pseudomonadota; class Alphaproteobacteria; order Acetobacterales; family Acetobacteraceae; genus LMUY01. Next base: position 278 of record CAXTTH010000375.1, on the reverse strand, counting down.
CATCTTGCCGTCGGGCATCGCCGGGTCGATGACGGTGGCGGCGCTGGCGTGCAACGTGGCCTTCCTGCAAACGGCGGCCTGCCCGCAATGGGCCGGCAACGGCGCGCTGTGGTCGCTGTTCAACGAGTTCTGGTACTACCTGCTGTTCCCGCCCATGGCGCTCGCGCTGTTGGCGGACCTGCCCGCCGCCGCGCGCGTCGCCCTGGCCGGCGGCGTGGCGGCGGCCTTGGCTGGGCTGACGGCGGCGCAGTTCACCGGTGCTCCGGTCGGGCCTTACA
>CAXTTH010000374.1:0-2482 GCA_964247035.1 uncultured Acetobacteraceae bacterium | reverse complement strand
TCCCGGAGGACCGCAAGACCGAAGGCCTCATGCTGCCGATGACGGTGGGCGAGAACCTGACCTTCGCCTCGCTCGGCCGCCTGTCGCACGGCGGCGTGCTGGACCGGGCCGCCGAGCGCAGCGCCATCGCCCGGGTGGTCAAGCTGCTGGCGATCAAGGCCGCCGGCGCCGGCGTCCCCGTGGCGGCCCTGTCCGGCGGCAACCAGCAGAAGGTGGTGTTGGCCAAGTGGCTGATGAACAGCCCCCGCGTCATCCTGCTGAACGACCCCACGCGCGGCATCGACGTGGGCACCAAGCAGGAGATCTACCAGTTGCTGCGCGACCTCGCGGCCAAGGGCGCGGCCATCCTGCTGTACTCGACGGACTACGCCGAGCTGATCGGCTGCTGCGACCGGGTGCTGGTGATGTACGAGGGCCGGGTGCGGTGCGAGCTGGCCGGCGACGGCATCACCGAGCGCGCGCTGGTCGCCAACGCCCTGAACATCGCGCCGGGCCAGCAGGCGCTGACGTGACCGGCGACTGGGGCCATCGGCTGCGCGGCCAGCGCCCCACCCTGTCGGCGGCGCTGGCGTTCGCCGCCATCTTCGCCCTTTACCTCGCCAAGCACCCGGCCGGGCTCAGCGCCAACGTGGTGCAGACGGCGGCCAACAAGGGCGTGCTGCTGGCGCTGGTCGCGGTGGCGCAGACCTTCGTCGTGCTCACCGGCGGCATCGACCTGTCGGTGGGCGCGGTGTTCATCCTGGCGGACTGCCTGGCGTCCTGGATCGTGATCGGCTCCCCCGGCATGACGGCGCTCGGCATCGTCGGCGTGCTCGGCGCCGGCCTCGCTTGTGGCGCGCTCAACGGCGCCATGGTGATCTGGGGCCGGCTGCAACCCATCGTGGTCACCATCGCCACCGGCTCGATCTATCTCGGCCTGGCACTGCTGCTGCGGCCGAACCCGGGCGGCGACGTGAACGACGACCTGGCCGACGCCGTGACCGGCCAGTTGCCCGGCGGCGCGCCGGCCAGCGCCGCGCTGCTGCTGGCCATCATGCTGCTGGCCTGGCTGCCGTTCCGCGGCTCGGTGCTGGGGCGCGCGGCGTATGCGGTCGGCTCGTCCGAAGCGTCCGCCACCCTGTCCGGCGTGCCGGTGCAGCGCGCCAAGCTGCTGGCCTACAGCCTGGCCGGGCTGTTCGCCGCCATGGGCGGCCTGCTGCTGGCGTTCTTCACCACCTCGGGCGAGGCCTCCTCCGCCAACGCCGCCACCTACACGCTCAACTCGATCGCCGCCGTGGTGATCGGCGGCGTGTCGCTGTTCGGCGGCTCGGGCAGCGCCGTCGGCGCCATCTTCGGCGCGCTGATCTTCCGCACGATCAACGACCTGCTGTTCGTGTTCGACCTCGATCCGCTGTGGCAGCCGCTGTTCCTGGGATTGGTGCTGCTGTTCGCCGTCAGCCTCGGCTCCGTCCGGCTGCTGCGCCTGCGCAACCGACTCGACCTGTTCACCCAATGAGGCTCTTGCGCCTCCCTTTCCTGCGCCGGGCCGACCCGGCGGTGCTCACCGCGTTCGCCTGCATCGCCGCCCTGCTCGTGGTGGGCAGCTTCTACTCGTCGAGCTTCCTCTCGCCGCGCTACCTGTTGCAGCAGCTCCAGGTCGGCGCGTTCCTGGCGCTGCCCGCCACCGGCATGATGCTCGTCGTGCTGCTGGGCCAGATCGACCTGTCCGTCCCCTGGCTCATCACGGTGGGCGGCATGATGGCGACCGCCGCCGCCGGCCCGGCGGGCGGGGGGCTGGCGATTCCCGCCGGCATCCTGGCAGGCGTGGCGCTCGGCTTGGTCAACGGCGTGGGCGTCGCCTACCTGCGCGTGCCCTCTATGATCTTCACCCTCGGCGTCGATGCGGTGGCGCAAGGCCTGATGATCCTGCGCACCGGCGGCGCCGCCCCGCAGGACAGCGCCACCCCGCTGATGCATCAGCTCGCCACCGGCCATGCCGTGGGCTTCGTGCCGAACGCGGTATGGGTCTGGGCGGGCGTCGCAGCAGCGTCCGTGTTCGTGCTGACCCGAACGGTGTTCGGCCGCTCGGTGTACGGCATCGGCAACCGCGAGCAGGCCGCCTACCTGTCCGGCATCCGCACCCGGCGCGTGGTGCTGCTCGCCTTCGCCGTGTCCGGCGGCCTGTCCGCATCCGCTGGCGTCCTGCTCGCCGGCTACTCGAACAAGGCCTACCAGGGCATGGGCGAGCCCTACCTGCTGCCCGCCATCGCCGCCGTCGTGCTGGGCGGCACCTCCATCCTGGGAGGCCGCGGCACCTATCTGGGCACGGTGGCGGGCGTGCTGCTCATCACCCTGCTGCAATCCATCCTGTCCGTGGCGCAGATGCCCGAGGCGGGGCGGCAGATCATCTACGGCGTCGTCATCCTCGCCATGCTGCTGCTGTACGGCCGGTCCAAGCCGGCATGAATGGCCCGCTCACCGCGCCCGGCGGCGGATGGCGAGC
>CAXTTH010000373.1:0-2503 GCA_964247035.1 uncultured Acetobacteraceae bacterium | reverse complement strand
CGAATCAGATCAAACCGCGTCGGATCAAGCCACCCGCGCAACAGGTCTCATAAGATCGGGGTTCTGCTCCGAATCCCGCCAGAGGACGAGGTCCTCTGGCCATCTGTTCGGTGTGACGCCCGTCAAGCGATGTGTGTGGTCCAAAGCTGCTGTAGGCGTGCTTGCCCGGGCACCGGGTCCCGTTCCGGCACTGGAAGCTGGGCGATCGCCAGCTTGGCTGCGGCCAGCTGCGCCGGGTCGCCCCGCAGCACGTCACATTCAGCGCCGTCCGGGTAGGCGCCGACCACCAGCAGGCCGCCGCTGTCGCCCATGTTGCGGTGCGCGACGCCGGCCGGGATCACCAGCACGTCCCCGGCAGAAACGCTGATCTCCTGGCCGCCTGGGCCGCCGAACAGCACACGGGCGGACCCGGCGGCGATGCCCAGCACCTCGTGGGCGGTGGTGTGAAAATGCTGGTAGGGAAAGATTCCGTTGCGCCACGAGTTGGTCCAGCCCTGGCGCGCGAAGGCCTGCTCCATGGCGGCCGGATCGGGCGGCAACGCGGCTTGATAGACCAGGACCGGCAGGGCGGAGTTCGGGAACCGGTCATCGCCGGCGAAGCGGTAGGTGCGCGGTGCGTCCATGCGGCTACAGCCCGAGGTCGGACAGGCCGACATGGCCGTCGGGCCGCCGTCCGGACGGCCAGCGCAACAGGCGCGCAGCCTCGTCGATCGGCAGGTCGTTGATGCTGGCGACCCGGCGGCTCATCAGGCCGTGCGCGTCGAACTCCCACAGCTCGTTGCCGAAGCTGCGGAACCACTGGCCTGCGCGGTCGTGCGATTCGTAGGCGAAGCGCACGGCCATGCGGTTGCCCTCGAAGCCCCAAACCTCCTTGACCAAGCGGTAATCCGATTCGCGCCTCCATTTACGGGCCAGGAACGCCTCGATCGCCGCGCGGCCCTCGATGAACTCGGTCCGGTTGCGCCAGCGGCTGTCGGGTGTGTAGGCCAGCGCCACCCGCGCTGGGTCACGGGTGTTCCAGGCGTCCTCGGCCAGGCGGGCCTTCTGCGCCGCGGTCTCGGCGGTGAACGGCGGCAACGGGGGGCGGTCTGGCATGGCATCGCTTCCGCAGGTGGATTGGGGAGACGCTTCACTGATCGGCAGGCTGGAGGCAAGGGCCTCCGCCTGACCCGGCGCTGGCCCAACCGCGCGGCCTGCGGTATTTCTGCGCCATGGTCAGCAGCAACGACATCCGCGCCACCTTCCTCGACTTCTTCGTGCGCCACGGCCATGCCGCCGTGCCGTCCTCCTCCTTGGTGCCGCGCAACGACCCGACGCTGCTGTTCACCAACAGCGGCATGGCGCAATTCAAGAACATCTTCACCGGGGCGGAGCGCCCGCCGTACAGCCGGGCCACCTCGGCGCAGAAATGCGTCCGCGCCGGCGGCAAGCACAACGACCTGGACAATGTCGGCTACACGGCACGGCACCATACCTTCTTCGAGATGCTGGGCAATTTCTCGTTCGGCGACTACTTCAAGCCCGATGCGATCGAGCTGGCCTGGACGCTGCTGACGCGCAACTTCGCGTTGCCTAAGGACAAGCTGCTGGTCACGGTCTATTCCGAGGATGAGGACGCCGCGGCACTTTGGAAGAGCATTGCCGGGCTCGGCGACGACCGCATCATCCGCATCCCGACCGCCGATAATTTCTGGCGCATGGGCGATGTGGGGCCATGCGGGCCGTCCTCGGAAATCTTTTACGACCATGGCCCGGCCATCCCGGGCGGCCCGCCGGGCAGCCTGGAGGAGGACGGCGACCGGTTCGTCGAGATTTGGAACCTCGTGTTCATGCAATACGAGGAAGGCCCGCCCGGCACGCTCGCGCCGCTGCCCCGCCCCTGCATCGACACCGGCATGGGCCTGGAGCGGTTTGCGGCCATTCTGCAAGGCGTGCACGACAACTACGACACCGACACCTTCCGCGCCCTCATCCTGGCCAGCGCCGAGATCACTGGCCAAGTGCCGGACGGGCCGTTCCGCGCCAGCCACCGGGTGGTGGCAGATCATCTGCGCGCCACCGCGTTCCTCATCGCAGAGGGCGTGCTGCCGTCCAACGAGGGTCGCGGCTACGTGCTGCGCCGGATCATGCGCCGGGCCATGCGCCACCTGCACCAGATGGGCGCGGCCGACCCGGTGATGTGGCGGCTAGTGCCGGTGCTGATCCGCCAGATGGGGGCCGCCTATCCCGAGCTGCCCGCCGCCGAGTCGCTCATCACCGAGACGCTGCGGCTGGAGGAGACGCGCTTCGCCGCCATGCTGGAGCGCGGCCTCGGCCTGCTGGCGGAAGAAACGGCCAAGTTGGGCGAGGCGCAAGCGCTGCCGGGTGCGGTGGCGTTCCGCCTGTATGACACCTACGGCTTCCCGCTCGACCTGACGGCGGACGCGCTGCGCGAGCAGGGCCGCAGCGTGGACCAGGCCGGGTTCGACGCGGCGATGGCCGAGCAGCGCACCCGCGCCCGCGC
>CAXTTH010000372.1:0-2509 GCA_964247035.1 uncultured Acetobacteraceae bacterium | reverse complement strand
GCCGGGTGGCCCATCGGCGCCGCCGGGGCCGGGCGCTGCGGGAGAGGGATTGACCGGCTGGCCCAGCCGCACCCGCTGCAACCCGTCCGACACGATGGTCTCGCCGGCTTTCAGCCCCGTGGTGACCGTGACCAGCGCTCCGGACACCGGGCCGAGCGTGACCTGGCGCCGCGTCGCCTTGTTGTCCGTGTCCAGCACGTAGACGTAGCTCCCTTGCTGGTCCGACAGCACGGCGGCCTGCGGGATGGCCAGCGTCGCCACCGGCTGGGCGCCTTGCAGCAGCACGGTGACGAACTCGCCATCCAGCAACTGTCGGTCGGCGGGGGTGCCCGGTTGTGCGCCGGGGTAATAGGGGTTGGCGATGACGGCGCGGATGTTGATCGTATCGGTGTTGGTGGCGACGATCGGGTCGATGTAGTCGATGTGGCCTTCGGGGCCATATGTCGTGCCGTCCGAAAGCTTCAGCCTTACGATGACGGCTGCCGTGCCGCCCTTGTCGGCGTAACGGTCTCGCAGCCCCAGGGCGGTGCGCAGCGAGATGGGGAACAGCACCCACATGGGATCCTGGCTCACGATGGTGTCCAGCGCCCCGGTGGAAGGGCCGACGACGTTGCCGATCGTCACGGCCGTGCGGCCAATCTTGCCGGCGATCGGCGAGGCGATGTCCGTGTAGCCCAGGTTGATCTGCGAGGTCCGCAGGTTGGACTGCGCGGCCAGCAGAAGTGCCGCGTTGGAGCGCTGGGCGGCCGTCGCGTCATCCACGGTGGATTTCTGGCCGGCCGGCGTGTTCAGCAGCGTCTGCGCGCGGCCGAGGGTGATGGAGGCATTGGCCAACTGCGCGTTCGCCTGCGCCACCGCCGCCTGCTTGGCCTCCAGGTCTGCTTCGAACGGCGGCTTCTCGATCTGGTAGAGCAGGTCGCCTGTCTTGACCTCCGCACCCTCCTTGAACAGCTGCTTGGTGAGGTAGCCAGTCACCCGCGCCACCAGGTCCACTCGGTTGGTGGCCTGGATGCGTCCGACAAACTCGTCCGTCTCCGTGATGTTTTGCGGCTGCACGATGGTGGTGCCGACGGCGGGCGGCCCGGGCGGGCCACCTTGGGCCCTGGCCGCGGGCGAAGCCAACACGGCGAAGGGCAGAACGACGGCCCGCAGCAGTCTCGTCACTCGCATCATCCCACCATGCAGCGCAAACTTGGCCCCAACGACGCGCGCAAGCCACATTCGCCGCGGCCACGCAACCTGCGCCGCGTCATCATCCAGGGATGATCTGTCGGCACAAGCCGAGGACCGCCGCAGGATGGAAACGAGATACGCAGCGAAACCCTGGCTGAGCCCGGGCAAGCCTCTTGGTCACATGCATGGCCAGAGTTTCCCCAAGGTGGGGCTTGCGGTCAAACCCCGTTACTTGGGTTGGACGTCCGATTGGCTTCCGGCGGAGCCAGGCGGAGGGATCACAGGCATGTTCCCTTGCTGCCGCGGCCGGATGATCGATGTCGTCTCAGGAGCCGTCGCAGGCGGTTTGACAAGGCCATCGCGGGACGCGCCGCCGGGCACGTCCGCCTGACCGGGCGGCAGCGGGGCTGGGATGCCCGTTTGCGGCCCGCTCGCATCCGGGTTCGGCGCAGGGCGGACTGGCTGCCCAACGCTGCAAGTCGTGATTGCAAACGATGCCAGCCCAACCAGTGTGCAGCACGACAGGAGGATTTGCCGCATGTTCGTCTCGCAGTTACAGTTCCGGGCTTGCCCATAAGGGCTCATATCCCTGAGCTTGTCATCTGGTTCTGGAAGCACAGGCCGTAAGTGACCGCAAGCCATTTCCAGGGAAGCGCACAACACATGTGGGCGGACCTATTTCCAGAGACTACCACCCATCTAAGCTGTTGATGTTTGCCCGGGTGGCAGCGGTTTCCAGAGACGACCGGACGCAAATCGGGAGACTGGAAGCCGCTCGGAGCGGATTACCGGAGACTCACGCCAATAGCCAGCAGGCGGTCACCGGCGACGAGTCTTGGCCCGATTTTGGGCATGCTCCGTAGGTGACAGGCTACTCAATCTTGCATAGACCGCCGTGTCAGACCTACGAAGGGACGACACATGAGCATGGACCGATATGGTTGGACAACGATGTCAGGCCTGGGCCTTTTTGCCGTAGGAGTATGTGGAACATGGTGGCTTGGTGCTGCCAGCCCCTGGGTTAGAAGTAGTATTCTTCTGGCATTCCTACTGTCAGCGTATACCGTGGCGTTTTCACCAAGAAATCCAGGTGACTCAGCCACCGATGTGTGGCTTCCCCGGCTGCTTCCGATGGTGGTCATGCTGGCGTGCTTGGTACGTATCTAAAGCTACGCATACAGCCCCGTAAGCGAGAACGGTCAGAGCCACTGAGTATGCTACCCACTTCGTCAAATCATGACGTTCTGTGAGTTCTGAATAGCCAAGCACAGCGGGGATAACACTCAGAGCCGACCATCACAACCTTTGGTGCGTTCCATCACGGTTCGAGGGGGGA
>CAXTTH010000371.1:0-2517 GCA_964247035.1 uncultured Acetobacteraceae bacterium | reverse complement strand
CGGCTGCACGTCCTGGATGATGTGCGTCTGGATCGGCGCCGCCAGCATCTGCACCGCCTGCTTGCCTAAGCCGGTCGCCAGCAAATAGATCAGCACGGCATGGAACAGCACGACGGCAGTAAAGCCGCCGATCCGGGCCATGGAATTAGGGCGTTCGGTCATGTCCACGGCAGGCAATCCTCACTATCGGCCAGGCCAGGCATGGCCTGGTGCGGACTTGACAGCTCCATCCGCCAGATTTCTTCGGGCGGAAACCAATAATCCTTTACGGGCACTTCCCTGGCGAGGATAAGCGGCCCGGTCAAAGCAGCCGCCACGTGCTGCCTGAACCCTCGATTGAATGCAAGGAGTATGCCGGTGACCATGACGCTTTTGGCGCGTGCGCTGTGCGCCGCAACGCTGTCGGCCCTGCTGGCGCCGCCGATCCTGCGCTCCTCCGGCCTGCACGCCCAGGAGGCGCAGGCGCGCCCGGAGGTCGGCCACGCCCTGGAAGCCGCCGAGGCGGCGATCCGGCAGAAGAACTTCCCCGCCGCCAAGGCCGCCCTGGACAAGGCCGACGCCGTCAAGAACCACAGCCCTTACGAAACCTTCTCCATCGAGCAGACCCGCGGCGTGCTGGCGCAGGCCAGCGGCGACACGGACGGCGCGCTCGACGCGTTCCGCAAGCTGCTCGCCTCAGAGAAGATGCCCAACGCCGACAAGGCGCGCATGGAGCACAGCGTGGCGGCCATGGCGTTCGGCAAGCAGGACTACGCCGGGTCCGCCGACTACGCCGCCCGCGCCGTGCATGACGGCGACGCCGACCCGGCGCTGCCACAGCTCATCGCCCAGGCCGCCTATTTCTCCGGCGACTACCCCCGCGCCTACGCCGCCACCCAGGCGCAGGTGCAGGCGCAGGCCCGCGCCGGCAAGAAGCCCACCAAGGAGCAGCTGCAGATGCTGGCCAGCGCCGCCCAGAAATCGGGCAACGACGCCGGGTATGGCGCCGCCCTGGAGGCGCTGGCCGTCAGCTACCCGGACCAGGCCACCACCGCCGCCCTGCTGGCGCGCGTGCAGGCGCAGCCAGGCGCCAACCGCTACGCGCTGGACATCATCCGCCTCAAGCGCCGGCTCGGCCTGCTGACCACGGCGGCCGAGTACGAGGAGGCGGCGCAGTTGGTGCTGAGCAGCGGCTTCCCCGGCGAGGCGGAGGCCATGATCGCCGAGGCCTACAGCCGCCACATCTTCGAGCAGGACGCGGCCCGGCAGGCGCGGCTCAAGGCCTATGCCGACAAGCAGTTGGCGCAGGACCAGGCCGGGCTGGAGCACGCCCGCGCGGACGCGGCGGACTCGCATGACGGCGGCGCGCTGGTGCGCGTGGGCTATGACATGGTGACGCAGGGCGACCCTGGCGGGCTGGCGCTGGTCGAGCAAGGCGTCAAGCAAGGCGGCATGGCGCGCCCGGACCAGGCGGCCCTGACGCTGGGGGAAGCCTATGCGCAACTGGGGCGCAAACCGGACGCGCTCAAGGCCTTCGCCGCCGTCAAGCCGACGGACGGCGCGGCTGGAGTGGCGCATCTTTGGACGATTGCACTGCAATCGGGCAGCTAAGCTGTTATAACGGCGCAACGTCTGATGCGAGGGGGGGCCTCAAGCGACGGCCTTGCCGCCCGGCTCCCTGCTTTGGAAGCGATGAAGTGCCGATATCGGACGAAGCTGAACGCGAGTTGAGGATCAACGTCGTGCAGGTAGACCTCGGGTTGAAAACCCGCCAATCATTTTGGGAGACGCCTCGCAACCTGGTCATCATGGGAGCCGCGCTGTCGGGCGTCGTCGCCACCCTGGTTGGCTTGGCGGGCTACAAGTTTGCCCAAGCGACACCGACGCAGATCGTCTTCCAGCCTGGCTCGATCGTCGTCACCGCTCCGCAGCCCAAGTAAGCTTATGCCTCTTACCGACGACGAAGAACGGGAGCTAAGGATGGAACAGCTGCGCTCAGACATTGGCAACAAGAATGCCGACACGGCCTACAAGCAGGGCCTGCTGCGCTACGAGCCTTGGAAGGTGCTCGCCGGAGGTCTGGCCGCCGGGGCTGCTTTGATGGCGGCGTTGGCCAGCCTGGCGGGGTTCAGGCTGCCGGCGTCGAACCCGCCTCCTCCGCCGCAGCCGCAGCAGTTCATCTTCCAGCCCGGTTCGATCGTCGTGTCGCCCCAGGCGCTGGCGCCGACCAAGCAGTAGGCCGTCGCCAAGCAGAGTTGAGGCCGCTGCACATAGAGCAGCACCCCTGACTCATCCGCATCCTGTGACCGATGCGCCACAGTGCCGCCCATCACTGCCTTCATGGCAGTTCCGCGGCACAAGCATTGCTGATAGCACATCCGAGTGATCGGCCTTGCAACCATGCAGGGCAGGTTCCGCGGCCTTGGGTTCTCTTCAGTTTAGGGTGTGCTGCATGACGTTTCGCAAGGGCTTGATGCTCTTCACTGCCTGCTCCGGCATGGTCGGCGGGCTTTCGCTGGCCGCCGCCTGGGCCCAGAC
>CAXTTH010000370.1:0-2519 GCA_964247035.1 uncultured Acetobacteraceae bacterium | reverse complement strand
TCAGGAGCACCTCTGGCGAAAGCTTCAGGGTGTCCACCAAACCAGGTCAATCCCAATCACGCAGGGCGCAAGGGCGTCGTCGGGTCGCCAGCGCTGCCTGTCAGGCGGAAGCGAGAACGCCTGGTCGCGTTCACACGGGACAAAGCTGGCCATGCCCAACCCTGGCCAAGGCTCGGGGATCAGCACCTCAATCCAACAGGCTGCTAAGTGTTTGGTCCCACAAAGTCATGACGCCATGCTGACCTGAGAGGGGAGGAAGCGCTACGGCAGGCAGTTTTCATGGCTTAGGGCGGGATGACATCGCGTCCGCTCAGCCATCCCGCCCTCGCTTGATTTGAGAGGGCGATTCAGACATTTGGCGAAGCAGCCAAATGTCATCACGCTCTAGCCCGAACGACGCCGCGAGTTTGAGCCGAGCTTCAAGCGTCGGAAGAGACGAGCGGCGCCTTGGCCAAGCGCCATGGGCTGAGCCGCAACATGATGTCCAAGTGGCGGGCGCGAACCACTACCGATGACGCGCCCATGGGGCCGCGCGCCCTCACAGCACCGTCCCGACCGCGGTCGAGGAAGCCATGATCGTCGAGTTCCGCCGGCGCACCCTGCTGCCGCTCGACGACGTGCTCGGATGCCTGCGCGACAGCATCCCCAAGCTCACCAGGTCCAGCCTGCATCGCTGCCTGGACCGCCATGGCATCCCCAGTTCCCCGAGAACCCGGATCAAGCGTTCAAGAGGCAGGTTCGCCGAGGCTGCGGATCGGCTACGTCCACGTCGATAGCAGCGAGCTGCGCCTGGCCGAAGGCAAGCTCACCATGGTCCTCGCCATCGACCGGGCCTCGAAGTTCACCTGCGTCGAGTTCCGAGATGCCGCCGGCAAGATGAACGGCGCCGAGTTCCGGTGCAGCGTGGTCGCAGCGTTCCCACATGCCACCCACACGGTGCTGACCGACAATCGCCAAGCGATCCCTGGAGGGATGTCAGCGAAGCTGACCGGGGCATGGCCTTTGCCGAACGGATGAACCGCACCGTCGGGGAGGCGAGGATCAAGGCGTTCCACTGCCCGGACCTGGAGCCTCAAAGCCCACGTCCTCGCCTTCGTCTTGGCCTGCAACTTCGCCAAGCACCTCAAGGTGGTCCGACGGAAGACACTCTTCAAAGCCGTCTGCCACGCCTGGACGACAACGCCGGAGACCTTCAAGCTCAACCCGCGTCACCTCAGCCCAGGACCAAACACTTAGCGCTTACCGTAAACCCTCCAGCCGCCCAGGGGGAGCAAGGCCCGGCGCGGCTGGATACAGGTATCGGCCCATGGTGAGGGCCAGCGCGCCAAGCTGAACGGTGGTCCCGCTGACCAGGGCCACGATGACGTTGGGCGTGATGACCCGTCCGCCTGCGTCGATGACGTGGCCGGCTATGTTGGCGTTGTCCACGCGGAACACGTAGACGATACCGAACAATGTCAGGATATTCGCGAGGACGAAGGTTCCGGCGATAACGTAGGAGACATGCTGCCTGATCCTCGAATCGGTCAGCGCGATCTGCTCACCGACCGATATGGGCTGCTCGAAACCACTGAGCGGAACCAGTCTGGGGCCAGTCAGTCTGGGGCCAGTCATAACGACGCTGCCGGCCCGGGCTGTCCAAGCAGCCTACGATTCAGGTCGCGAGGCTGACCGTGATCGGCTCGTCGCGCCCGCTGATGGTCACGGTGCGCTCTGGCGTAGCCTTGGTCGCGGCGGCCCTTGCCAAGGCGATGGATTTGCGGATCACGGCGGCATTGGTCCTGACGCCAAACACACCCTGCAACTCACGCAGCGCCATCAACGTGTGGTCGTCCATTTCAAATGTGGTGACAGCCATGATGTGATCCAAGCGAAGTTTTCAAGCATAAACTATATAGTTTATGCTTGAAAAGCAAGCCGCTCTTAGTCCTCCACCCGCCGATACCGCGCCCGTGCCCCGCGCTCGATGGCGCTGGCCACCAGCGGGTCCAAATGCAGCTCGCCCAGCACGAACTCCAGCATCTGCAACGTGCTCTGGCCCGCGAACCCGTCACCGGCCACCACCTCGCAGGCCAGCGCATAGGCCGTCTCGCGCAGCCGGGGCGCCAGCGCGTCGCGGATCAGGCGACCGGCATGGGCGAGGCCGTCATCCTCGCGCAGCAGGTTAATCGCGGCCTCCGTCGCCGACTCCAGCTGCCCGCTGGAGAAACCGTTGAACGCGGGCAAGGTCTGCACCAGGCCGGACATCACGCCGATCTCGCGGTCGGTGATCCCGCCATCGGTGGCCGCCACCAGCACCATGGTGCACACCAGCGCCTCCTGCGGGTCCAAGCCAACTCGTGCCAGCATCATCGTTCCCTATCGCCAGACCGGACCCTGGGCGAAGCCGCGCTGGAGATCAAGCTATTCTCCTCGTTGAGGAAATCACGTGTGCGCGCCGCCGTCTCGGCCAGGCCCAGCCGCTGCGCTTCCACCCCCGGCGGCAGCGCGGACAGCAAGCGGGACGGCGCGCGGCGGTC
>CAXTTH010000369.1:0-2535 GCA_964247035.1 uncultured Acetobacteraceae bacterium | reverse complement strand
GCGGCGAAGGCGTCCGGCGTGCGGTCCGCCTTGGCGTGGTGGTAGGCGATCCGCACGTCCACCCCGGCCGCAGCCCGCTCGTTCAGCGCGCCCACCAGCAGCTCGCCCGCCGGCCCGGTCAGCCGGAAGTCGTAGATGGCGACGTGCAGGCTGAACGTCGCCGCCTTGATGAACCCGGCGAACAGGGCGCCCACCGCCGCCGCCTGCGCCTCCTGCTCCGCCGTGGCGGTGCCACCGGCCCCGACCGCCCCCGCCTGGGTCAGCAGGTGGGCGGTGATCTGCTTGGCCGGCCCGAACTGGTGCGTCTGCAAAGCCATCCTGGCTGCTCCCCCCGTGCAAAGCGGCAGCGTGCGGCAGGCGCGGCGCGCGGTGCGTGAAAGATCGGTAGCATCTGCACGCCGCCGCCGGGCCGCGGCGCCATGCTTGACCTCCCCCGCCCCGGGAGCCACTTAACCGCCATGTCCACCCGCGTCCTCATCGACCACCGTGCCGGCGGGGTCCTCCGGCATCCCGAGAAGGCCAACCGCCCGGACGCGCCCGCCCTGCGCAAGCCGGACTGGATCCGCGTGCGCGCCCCCAACCACCCGACCTACCACGAGACCCGGGCGCTGATGCGGCAGAACGGCCTCGTCACCGTGTGCGAGGAGGCGGCCTGCCCCAACATCGGCGAGTGCTGGTCCCAGCGCCACGCCACCATGATGGTCATGGGCGGCACCTGCACCCGCGCCTGCGCCTTCTGCAACATCGCCACCGGCCAGCCCGACCCGCTGGATGCGACCGAGCCGGCCCGGGTGGCGGACGCGGTGGCCAAGCTCGGCCTGCGCCACGTGGTCATCACCTCGGTGGACCGCGACGACCTGGCCGATGGCGGCGCGGCCCACATCGCCGCCGTCATCCGCGCCATCCGCGCCGCCGCCCCCGGCACGACGGTCGAGGTGCTGACGCCCGACTTCCTGCGCAAGCCGGGCGCCGTCGAGCGGGTCGTGGACGCTCGGCCCGACGTGTTCAACCATAACCTGGAGACGGTGCCGCGGCTGTATCCCGCCATCCGGCCCGGCGCGCGCTACTTCCAGTCCCTGCGGCTGCTGGACCAGGTCAAGGCGCTGGACCCCGGCATCTTCACCAAGTCCGGCATGATGGTGGGCCTGGGCGAGGCCAAGGGCGAGGTCGGCCAGGTGATGGACGACATGCGCATGGCGGACGTGGATTTCCTCACCCTCGGCCAATACTTGCAGCCGACCCCCAAGCACGCCGCCGTGGACCGCTTCGTGACGCCGGACGAGTTCGCCGGCTACGCCAGCCTGGCTCGCGCCAAGGGTTTCCTGATGGTGTCTGCCACCCCGCTCACCCGCTCGTCCTACCATGCCGACAGCGACTTCGCCGCCTTGCAGGCCGCCCGCAGGAGCCACCCCTAAGTGCCCACCCACGCCGAGCATAAACTGGTGCCCTACACCGCCGAGCAGATGTTCGACCTGGTGGCCGACGTGGGCCACTACCACGATTTCCTGCCCTGGTGCGTCGCTTCCGTGGTGAAGAGCCGCACCGCGACCGACCTGGAGGCTGACCTCAAGATCGGCTTCGGCCCGTTCCGCGAGGGCTTCACCAGCAAGGTGGCGCTGGACCGTCCCCGCACGGTGAACGTGAAGTATGAGGACGGCCCGTTCCGCTACCTGAACAACCAGTGGACCTTCACCCCGGTGAACAATGGCTGCCGGGTCGATTTCTTCGTCGATTTCGAGTTCCGCAGCCGCATGCTGCAATCGGCGATCGGCGTCGTGTTCAACCAGGCGGTGCAGGCGATGGTCAACGCGTTCCTCAAGCGGGCCCGGACGATCTACGGGCGGCCCACGGCCACCGTGAGCGTCACCCCCGTGCCGGCCAAGGCCTGATGACCTACGCCCCCCCGCCGCACCGCTCCGGCGTGCCGGTCCGCGTCAACCTGTACTCGGACACCCAGACCCGGCCGAGTGCCGCCATGAAGGCCGCCATGATGGAGGCCGAGGTCGGCGACGAGCAGAACGGCGACGACCCGACCATCAACCGGCTGTGCGAGCGCATGGCCGCCCTGCTGGGCAAGCAGGCGGCGATGTTCCTGCCCACGGGCACGATGTGCAACCAGGTCGCCATCCTGGTGCAGTGCCGCCCCGGCGACGAGATCCTGGCCCACCACACCGCCCATATCCTGACCAGCGAGGGCGGCGCGCCGGGTGCCCTGGCCGGCGCCAGCATCACCGGGCTGCCCGGCCCGGATGGCCGGTTCAGCGCCGACGCGGTGCGCGAGGCGATCCGGCCGCGCTCGCGCTACAGCCCGCCGCAGGCCATGCTCGCCACCGAGCAGACCGCCAACTTCGGCGGCGGCACCGTCTGGAGCCTGGACGCGCTGAACGAGGTTGCCGCCGTGGCGCACGAGCACGGCCTCGTCACCCACATGGACGGCGCGCGGCTGATGAACGCCGTCGTCGCCACCGGGGCGCCGGCGGCGGAGATGGTGGCAGGCTACGATACGGTGTGGCTGGACTTCACCAAGGGGCTGGG
>CAXTTH010000368.1:0-2537 GCA_964247035.1 uncultured Acetobacteraceae bacterium | reverse complement strand
GGCTGAACACCGCCGCCACGCTGTGGTGCTCGGCCGCGGTGGGCGCGTTCTCCGGCGCCGGGCTGCCGGGCGAGGCCGCCTCGCTCACGGCATTGGTGCTGGCCGGCAACACGCTGCTGCGCCCGCTGGTGGCTTGGGTGAACCGCCGGCCGTTCGAGGCGGGCACGGAGGCGCGCTACCGGGTGCTGGTGACGTGCGCGAGGCCCGACCTGGCGGCGGTGCGGGACCTGCTGGATGCCGAGCTGGAGGCGGCGCACTACCCGGTGCAGCACATCGAGATCGCCTCCGCCGGGGAGACGGAGGTGGAGGTGGCGGCGATCCTGGTGGCGCTGGAGGCCAACCCGGCGGAGCTGGACGCGCTGGCGGACAGGCTGGGGCACGCGCCGGAGATCGAAACCGCCACCTGGTCGGCCAGCGTCACGGGATGACGACGCTTGCTCAGGCGCGGTCGGTGAGCATGGTGAGCGCCTCGGCGGAAAACGGCTTGCCGTCAGGCGCCCGCTCGGCTGTCAACGGCTCGAGCTGCTGCAGCATGGCTTGGAAGTGCGGCGCGCCGGGCGCGGAAACCAGCTTCGCCTGCATGCCGGGAGCCTGGCCAGGCTCCGGCTTGGCCGTTGGCGCCGTGTAGTTGGCGGGCAACGCCGCGGCCAGCGCGCCGTGTAGGCCGTCAGCCGCGGCGGGACATGAAACCTATCATGGGGAACACTCCTGAAGCAGCGAAGGGTGCAGCGGCACGGGTGCTGGCTCTCAGGCCGTGAAGAAGCGGCGGAACTGGGCGATGACGAGATCGGGCCGCTCCTCCGGAATCAAGTGGCCGCATGGCAGGGCCTCGCCCTCCAACGTGGCTTGCGTCTTAGGCTGCCAGGTGGCGAGCACGTCCCAGAGCTGGCCCACGGTGCCCTTGGTGCCCCAGAGCGCCAGCAACGGGGCCTTGATCTTATGGCCAGCCTTGTCGTCCGCCCGATCCATGTCGAGGTCGATGCCTGCTGCGGCGCGGTAGTCCTCGCATACGGCGCGGATGGTCCCCTGGCAGCAGTACGTGCGAACATACTCGGCCATCGCCTCGGGCGTGACGGCGCCCGGCGTCTTGCCCTGGACCGCCAGATGGTCGCGCAGGTAATAGCCAGGGTCCACGCTGATCAGGTGCTCGGGCATCGGCGCAGGCTGGACCTGAAGGAACCACCAGACGTATCTCGTCGCAAACTCCTTGTTGGTGCCGTCGTACATGGTCAGGGTCGGCGCCACGTCGAGCACGGCGGCCTTCTGCACCGCTTCGGGATGGTCCAGGCACATGCGGTGCACGACACGGCCGCCGCGGTCGTGGCCGGCCACCATGAAGGTCGCGTGGCCAAGGTGCGCCATGACCTCGACCATGTCCTGCGCCATGGCGCGAAACGAGTAGTCGCGGCTCTGCGGGCTGTAACCGGGCTTGGAAGAGTCGCCGTAGCCGCGCAGGTCGGGGAGGACGATGCAGTAGCCAGCATCCGCCAGGGCCGGGGCCACCTTGTGCCAGGTCATGTGAGTCTCGGGATGGCCATGGATCAGCAGCAACGGCTGCCCCTCTCCCTTGGTCAGCACGCGGATGGTCGCCCCAGTCACCTGGATATCCTGCGACTTGAACCCGGGCAGCAAGGCCTCGCTCACGCCCTCCGGCTGCGGCGGCGGAAGCTCGGGCAGGTCCGCGCCGACCGGCGGGACAGGCCGGGGGCTCGGAAGCTCGCTGGCCAGGTTTTGCGGGGTCGGCGCAAAGGCTTCCTGCGACCGTGCCTTCGGGACGATGGCCGCCGCAAGGGTGGTCATTCCGAGTGCCGCAGCTGTACGGCGTCCAATGCCTGGCATCATGTCTAGACTCCGTTTCGTGCCGCACCTGGCACGCAGGAATGCCTCGAGAAGAGCGTGCTGTCGCTAAGCCGGCAAGCTGGCCGGGGTTTCGTGCACGTTCCGCGGAGGTCCCGCCGCGCTTGTCCTATGCTGCGCGGGCGAGCAAACCGGTTCCGGCCAGGCAGAGGGCGTTTCAGCCGCGGGAGCCGATGATGTCCGACATGCATGGCCGCCAGCGTGCGTCCGCGTTGGCCGCGAGCTCGCTTGCCACGGTCGCCGGCGGGGCGATGGACGCATGGGTTTACCTGGCTCATGGGCACGTGTTCGCCAACGCCCAGAGCGGCAACATCGTGCTCATGGCGATCTCGCTCGCCGCGGGCAACCTGCCGCAGGCGGCCAGCCGCCTGCCCTCGCTGCTGGCTTTCACCGCCGGGCTGCTGGCCTCCCGGCTGTCGGGCGACGCGCTCAAGCGCGCGAGGCTGAACTCGCGCACCATCCGGCTCGGCGTCGAGTGCGTGCTGCTGGCCGCACTCGGCGCCGTTGCCGACGAGATGCCGGACAGCGCCGTCACCGCCTGCGTCGGCTTCATCGCGGGCGTGCAGATCACCAGCCTGTCCCACATCGGCGCCTGGTCCTTCAACACGGGCATGACCACCGGAAACCTGCGCGGGGCGGTGAGCGCGCTGAGCAAGGTCTTGGCAGGGTCGCGGGAGGAG
>CAXTTH010000367.1:0-2537 GCA_964247035.1 uncultured Acetobacteraceae bacterium | reverse complement strand
AACACAGGCCGACAGCTTGCCAGAAGCCACTTTCTATCTCAAGTTAGAACTCTCCTTCTCCTATAACCAGACTGACATGGTCAAGGATCGCGTGGCGATCGAGGTTCAGTTCGGCAAATACTCCTTCGTGGCGTACGATCTTTTCGTAAAGCATCTGGCGTTTTACGTGGGCGACGTAATCGACGTTGGCATCGAGATACTGCCTATGAAAGAATTGCAGGCAAACATGTCCTCGGGCGTGTCCTACTATGAGGGCGAACTGTATAACCTGATCCGTGAAGGTCGCGGCGTCCCTGGCGTGCCGCTCGTGCTCATCGGAATTGCTGCCGACGTGCCGCCTGACCCAACCTGATGCAGGGTGGACCTGGACAGTCACGCGGCACACCTGTCCGCTCCGGAAGGCATGGCTAGGTTTGACTTCGCCCCCGCCCCTCACCATACCATGACGCAACCGCGAGAGGCCCAACGCCATGGCCATGGCCGCCAACGAGATCGAGGCGATGATCCGCGCCGCCCTGCCGGATGCGCGCGTGACGGTCGAGGACCTGGCCGGGGATGGCGACCATTACGCCGCCACCGTGACCAGCGAAGCCTTCCGCGGGCTGTCCCGGGTCCGGCAGCACCAGCTCGTCTATGCCGCCCTGCGCGGACGGATGGGCGGCGAGTTGCACGCCCTGGCCTTGCAGACCTCCATCCCTGAACCGGAGACCACACGATGAGCGACACCCTGGCAGCCGAGCGCATCAAGCAGGACATCACCGATAATCGGGTGATGCTGTTCATGAAGGGCAACGCGCTGTTCCCGCAATGCGGGTTCTCGGCCCGGGTGGTACAGATTCTCAGCCACATGGGCGTGCCGTTCCAGACGGCGAACGTGCTGGAGGACGCCGGCCTGCGCGAGGGCATCAAGGCGTTCTCGCAGTGGCCGACCATCCCGCAGCTTTACGTGGACGGCGAGTTCGTCGGCGGCTGCGACATCGTGACCGAGATGTTCCAGTCGGGCGAGCTGGAGACGCTGCTGACGGAGAAGGGCGTGCCGCATAAGGCTGCCGCCTAAGCCGTAGCCGTCCGAGTGGCTTACGACTTCGACCTGTTCGTCATCGGCGGCGGCTCCGGCGGGGTGCGTTGCGCCCGCATCGCCGCCGGGCACGGCGCGCGGGTGGGCATCGCGGAGGACACGCACTGGGGCGGCACCTGCGTCAACGTCGGGTGCGTGCCGAAGAAGCTGATGGTGATGGCCGCCGATTACGGCATGGCGGTGGACGACAGCCGCGGCTTCGGCTGGGACACCCAGCGCGGCCGGCATGACTGGACCCGCTTCATCGCCGCCAAGGACGCCGAGATCGCACGGCTGAACGGCATCTACGTCAAGATGCTGACCGCTTCTGGCTGCACCCAGTTCAATGCGCGCGCCAGCTTCATCGACCCGCACACGCTGGACGTGGGCGGGCAGCGGGTGACGGCGGAGCGGATCGTGATCGCGGTGGGCGGCCATCCGCTGCGGGCGGACGTGCCCGGCGGCGAGCTGGGCATCGTGTCCGACCAGGCATTCCACTTGCCCGTGTTGCCGCGGCGCGTGGTGATGGTGGGCGCCGGGTACATCTCGGTGGAGTTCGCCGGCATCTTCGCCGGCCTGGGCGCGCAGGTCGATCTGGTGTGCCGCCAGCCGTTGCCGTTGCGCGGCTTCGACCACGAGATGCGCGAGGCGTTGGCGGAGGCGCTGACGGCGCAGGGCGTCCGGATGCACTGCAACGCCTCCCCCACCCGGGTCGAGCGGGACGGCGAGGCCTACCGGGTGCACCTGGGCAACGGGGCGGCGATCCAGGCCGACCTGGTGTTCTGGGCGGTCGGGCGGACGCCGAACGTGCGCACGCTGGGGCTGGAGGCGGCCGACGTGGCGCTGGCCAAGGACGGCGCGGTGGTGGTGGATGCCGAGCAGCAGACCAGCCAGCCCCATATCTACGCCATCGGCGACGTGACCAACCGCATGAACCTGACGCCGGTCGCCATCGCCGAGGGCCACATGCTGGCCGACCGGCTGTTCAGCCCGCAGCGCCGCAAGTGGGACTTCTCCAACGTCGCCACCGCCGTGTTCAGCCATCCGCCGCTGGCCACCGTGGGGCTGACGGAGGCGGCGGCGGCCAAGCGGTTCCCGGTGGACGTGTACACCGCCAGGTTCCGCCCGCTGCGCCACACGCTGACCGGGCGCGACACCCAGACGGTGATGAAGCTGCTGGTCGAGCAGTCCAGCCAGCGCGTGGTGGGCGCGCACATGCTGGGCGACGACTCGGCCGAGATGATGCAGGGCATCGCGGTGGCGATGACGGCCGGCGTCACCAAGGCCGACTTCGACCAGACCATCGGCATCCATCCCACGGGCGCGGAGGAGTGGGTGACGCTGCGCACCCGCACCCGGGTGGCGGGGGTGGAGGCGAAGGCAGCGGAGTAAGCCCAGGGCTTCGCCCCGGACCCCACCAGAGGACGAGGTCCTCTGGACACCTAAACTAAGCAACAGGGGTCAAGGGGATCTCGTCCCC
>CAXTTH010000366.1:0-2543 GCA_964247035.1 uncultured Acetobacteraceae bacterium | reverse complement strand
TACGGCGGCCATGCCAGCGTGGCGGGCGCCCTGGTCCACGCCAGCGCCTCGCTCGGCATCGACTTCGCGCGCCATGGCTGGGACGAACCGGTGGACGCCGCACCCGGCGACGCCATCCGTTCCAACGTGGAGGCGATGACCCGGCAGCTCGGCCCCGGCTGGACCAAGCGCATGATGGCGGACCGCTTCGTGCTCGGCAGCCGCCAGCCGCCGATCGTGGGCAGCGCCGCCGAAGTGGCGGACACGTTGCAGGCCTGGGTGGCGGAGACAGACGTGGACGGCTTCAACCTGTCCCGCACCGTGGCGCCGGAGTGCTGGGAAGCCGTGGTGGACCTGCTGGTGCCGGAGCTGCAGGCGCGCGGCGCCTACAAGACGGCCTACGCGCCGGGCACCTACCGGGAAAAGCTGTTTGGCGGCAGCTCCCGGCTGCTTGCGCCGCATCCGGCGGCTTTGGCCAGGGCGAGCACCGGGATCCTGCCCCAGGCCCCGCCGGAGAACAGTCGTTTGGGCGCCTGATCGCAGCTGCTGGGGATGGCTCGGCTCTGGAGTGTCCGGAGGCCAGGCACTTGGGTCGGGATCAGCGCTCGGTCTCGTCTGCCTCGGGCTCTACTTCGATCTCTTCGGAGATCGCATCTGCATCGTCTTCCAATTCCGAAGCGTCCTCGAGCACGTCCTCCTCGGCCTCCTCCTCCGCGGGCTCGACCTCGACGTCCACGTCATCGGCCACTGGCGGCTTCTTGGGGCGTTTGTCCTCGACCACGTTGCCCCCGGCGCGGCGGGTGCGGGGTTGGTCGGCAGGTTGCTCGGCGCCGCACTTGGGGCAGACCGCCGGGCTCTTCTGCAGGTCGTAGAACCTGGCGTTGCACGAGACGCAAACGCGCTTGGTGCCTAACTCTGGCTTCACCATGCCAAACGCGCTCCCTTGTAGCCGGCGCGATCTGCCGACGGGCGGGCCCCATGCCATCGACGGCCCCCAGTGTCAAACCTTGCGCCAGCCCGGCGCTGTTCAAAGGGCTGAGCCCCTGATAACCGGACCATGCATGGCAGCTGTTCAATCCCTCATCGCACGCCGCCCGCTCGGCCCTCTCAATGGACAGGCTCGCGTGCCCGGCGACGAGGCGACAAGCCACCAGGCGCTGCTGTGTGGTGCGCTGGCCGTGGGCCGCACGCGGATCACCGGACTGCTCGAAAGCGAGGACGTGCGGCGCACCATGGCAACCGTGAGGCTTCTGGGCGCCGCGGTGGGGAAGGAAGGAAAAGCCTGGCACGTCACGGGCCGCGGCATCGGCGGCTTGGCCGAACCGGACGAGGTCCTTGATGTCGGCCGTTCCGAGATGATGGCACACCTGCTCGCAGGCTTGCTGGCAAGCTGCGACATGCATGCGGTGATGACCGGGCATGCAGCCCTGCGACGCCGCTCGATGCGACAAGTCACTGACCCGCTCGCGCTGTGCGGAGCACGGTTCGCAGGCCGAGAGGCAGGATGCCTGCCGCTCTCCATCCAAGGTGCGGCTGACGCGATGCCGATCCGCTGCCGCCTGCCGGGAGCGCTCACCCAGGTGAAACCGGCCATCCTGCTTGCCGGGTTGAACGCGCGAGGCCAGACGCAGGTCTGGGAGCCTGTCGCCACGCCCGGCCACACCGAGGCCATGCTGCGCCGCTTCGGGGCCAGCGTGTCCGTCCAGGCGGACGGCGCAGGCCAGGCCGTCATGCTCTCTGGCCAGCCGGAGCTTAGGGGCTGTGACGTGGCGGTGCCCGGGAGCTTGTCCTGCGCCGCCTTCCCGCTCGTGGCTGCGCTGCTGGTGCCAGGCTCGGCCGTCGTGCTGGCGGGCATCAGGCTGGATCCCTTGCGCGCCGGGCTGCTGGCCACGCTGCGCGAGATGGGGGCTGACATCACGCCGATGGCAGAGCGGATGCAAGGCGATGAGCCAGTCGGCGACCTGCTGGTGCGGCACTGCACGTTGAGCGCAGCCGACCTGCCGCCCCAGCGCGCGCTGGCCCAGGCCGATGATTACCCGGCGCTGGCCGTGGCGGCCGCGTTCGCCCGCGGAACGACCCGCATGGCCGGCTGGCAGGCGAACGGGGGCAGCCGGCTGGGCCAGGCAGCCGCCATGTTGCAGGCGGCCGGCGTGCGCGTCACCGTGGAGGGAGACGACCTGCTCGTGCACGGCGCCGGCCGGGTGCCCGGCGGCTGCACGGTGGAGGCTGGCATGGACCCTTGGCTGGCGATGAGCGCCTTGGTGCTCGGCCAGGCCACCGACGCGCCGGTGGCGGTGGACGACGCCACTGGCATCGAAACCAGCTTTCCGGGTTTCCTGGCTCTCATGTCAGGCTTGGGAGCGAACATCGCATGAGAGGCGGAGCGTGATCATTGCCGTGGACGGGCCGGCCGCTGCGGGCAAGGGCACCCTGTCCCGGCGCTTGGCCGCTGCGCTCGGCCTGCCCTACCTGGACACGGGCCTGCTGTACCGCGCCGTCGGCCGCCGCGTGCTGGACGCGGGCGGCGACCCAGCGCATCCCAGCGCCGCTGAAGCGCAGGCCCG
>CAXTTH010000365.1:0-2553 GCA_964247035.1 uncultured Acetobacteraceae bacterium | reverse complement strand
GCGTCTCGTCCTGGGCCTCGGGCCAGCGCATCGTGCAGGCGGCGATGGACGGCTGGATGGCGCAGCACCCGGCGGCGGGCGACCCGGCAGCCCCGCTGTTCCCCGGGCTGCGCGGCAAGCGGCTCAACCCCGGCGTGGCGCAGCGCACCCTGCGGCAGTATCGCCGGCTCGCCGGCCTGCCGGACCACGCGACCCCGCACGCGCTGCGGCACTCCTTCGCCACCCACCTGCTGGCGGGCGGGGCGGATTTGCGGTCCATCCAGGAGTTGCTGGGCCACGCCAGCCTGTCCACCACGCAACGCTACACGGCGGTCGATGAGGCGGGGCTGCTGGCGGTGTTCGCGGCCACCCATCCGCGGGCGTAACCATGCTAGGTCGGCCCGGCGGGCGGACAGTCAAGTGCACTTTGTTCTGAACGGAGAGGGCGGAATCTTGCGCCGGGCGAAGCGTTCGGCGGTCAAGGCCAAAGGAGATGCCGCATGAGCCAGACGAACAAGGCGACCGAGACATACCTGACCGGACTGCGCAACCAGCACGCCGTCGAAGGTCAGGCCATCGAGACGATCCAGGGGCAGCTCGGCCGCATGACGGACTACCCGGAGCTGCACGCCCGCATGCAGATGGAGATGCAGCAGGCCCACGGCCAGGCGCAAAGGCTGGAGACGCTGCTCAAGCAGCACGGCACGGACACCTCCACTGCCAAGGAGGCGATGACGAGCGTGATCGGCAAGGTGTCAGGCCTGGTGCACATGACCGCCACGGACGAGGTGCTCAAGAACGTCCTCGCCGCCATCGGCTTCAAGGCGTACGAGATCGCATCCTACAAGGTGCTGATGACCTTGGCCGAAGCCGCCGGCGCACCCGGCGACAGCGCCGTGCTGAAACAGTCGATGGATGAGGAGATGCAGATGGGCGACTGGCTCGGCGAGCATCTTCCCGGCATCACGCACGCCTTCTTGCAGAAGCAGGCGGGCTGACCCTTCCGGGCGGGACAGGCTCCCGATGGCAGCACCTGCTTGAGAAGGCGCTGCGCTGCCCGGCGCAGCTTCTCGAACACCAGAACACGGAAAAGCTGCGCCGGGTCAATGTTGCAACAGCCTCTCTGTAGCTCGTTTACCGCCCTCCAATCCAAGCCCTTCAGGTAAGATGCCGGTTCAATATCTCCATCATATCCAACTGGCGATGCCAGTCGGCGGAGAGGATGACGCAAGGGCGTTCTATCAAGGCATGCTGGGCATCAAAGAAGTTGCAAAGCCGCCGCACCTCGCCGCCCGTGGTGGATGCTGGTTCGAGGATGGCACTCTGAAGGTTCATTTGGGTGTTGAGGCGGAGTTCGCCCCAGCGCGCAAGGCCCATCCTGCTTTCATCGTAGATGACCTTCACGGGCTGGCGGCACGCCTGGAGCGAGGTGGCTATCGTGTCACCGAAGACCAACCGCTCGATGGCTACCGCAAATTTTACGTGGATGATCCGTTTGGCAATCGGATCGAGCTGATGGAGCCAAAACCATAGTTCGGAGAGCGTCTTCAAGCTCGGCTGCGGCCCTGGCCTGGTTTGGACTCTAGTGCCCGGCGTGCTGGCCCATCCAGAGGGCCAAGGAGAATACGCCGGTCGTTAGGACCACTGCGGCCGTGGCGATGGTCGCCATGGCCTTCCACGGTTCCCAACGGCGCTGCTCTGCCTTGAGCTGGGCGTCGATCCACTTGTTCACGACGTCCATCCTGATCTGGGTCATCTTCAGCTCCCACTCGTCGCGCTGGTCGGCATCGGACAGTGGCATGTTAGCTCCCTGGACCCTCGTTCGCCAGCGGGCGGCATCGTTGCCAGGCCTGCTCTCAGCCTACAGCGCCGAGGGCTGACTTGTAGGCCGCCACGGCGGCGGCGAACCCCAGCACCAGCGCGTCGGCGGTCAGCTCGTGGCCGATCGAGGCTTCGGTCACGACGGGCATCGCCGCTACCAGGGCGGGCAGGTTGGCCAGGTTGAGGTCGTGGCCGATGTTGACAGCCAGGCCCAGGTCCGACGCGGCCCGCGCCGTGGCGGCGCAGGCGTCCAGCATGGCGGCGGGTTGGCCTTGCCGGGCCGCTGCCGCGTAGCCGCCGGTGTAGATCTCGATGCCGTCCGCCCCCGTGGCGGGCGCCAGGGGCGTCACCGCCGGGTCGGGGCTCACGAACAGGATGACCCGGCAGCCATGCCGCTTCAGCCGGGCCACCGCCGCCGTCACCAGCGGCGCGTCCTCCCCGAGCGCCCAGCCTTCCTCCGACGTGAACGCTTCCGGCGCGTCCGGCACCAGGGTGCACTGCTCGGGCCGGACGGCGGCCACGATGTCGAACAGCCGCTCATCCGGGTAGCCTTCGACGTTCAGCTCGAAGCCGGGCCGCCACGGCTGCATCAGCTCGGCCAGCGCCAGCACGTCGCTGCGGCGGATATGGCGCTCGTCCGGCCGGGGATGCACGGTGATGCCGTCCGCGCCGGCCTCGCGCGCCAGCCGGGCGAAGCGCAGCACGTCCGGCGTCCCGGTGTGGCGGGAGTTGCGCAGCAGGGCCACCTTGTTC
>CAXTTH010000364.1:0-2555 GCA_964247035.1 uncultured Acetobacteraceae bacterium | reverse complement strand
GCGGCGCCAGCGCCGAGGGCTCTTCCGTCCGCCAGCCGCCTTCGGCCAGCGGGAGTTGCTGCCCGCCCTCCCACGGGGCGCGGCTGGACGCCTTGCGCCCGGCATGGCCGAGCTGGATGCCGAGCGGCATGGCCGAATGCCTGCGCACCGCCTCCAGCACGCCCCCGAGCGCCCGCTCGTTGCCGTCCGACCACAGCCCGAGGTCCCCCGGCGTGATGCGCCCCTCCGGCTCCACCGCCGTCGCCTCCAGGATCAGCAACCCGGCGCCGGACAGGGCGAGGTGGCCGAGATGGATGGTGTGCCAGTCGGTCGCGTCCCCGGCCTCGGCGGAGTACTGGCACATGGGCGCGATGACGATGCGGTTGGGCAGGGTGAGCCCGGCGAGGTCGATGGGTTGGAACAGGTGCGCGGCCATGGGCGGGCCTCCTTCGGCGGCGTGGCTCTACCGGCATGGCAGGACGAGGGCAATCGCCCGGATGCGCGGTGCCGTGCTATGCTGCGGCCCGCGACGAAGGGAGGCTGTCGTGGATTGGATGGAGTGCCCGCTCGTGGAGGTGGCGCCCGGGCGGCTGTCAGGGGCGCCCGTCATCCGCCATTCCCGCGTCCGGCCCGACGACTTGGTGCAGAACCGGGAGCAAGGGGCGCAGTGGCTCGCGGACGCCCATGACCTGCCGTTGCAGACCGTGGCTTCGATCCTGGCCTTCTACGAGCAGCACGCCAATCAAAGTGCGCCTGCTGCTTGACCAGGACGTGCCGGGTCCGCTGGCGCGTTTGCTGACAGGTCACGAAGTGGTTCGGGCGGCGCAGATGGGCTGGGGCGAACTTGGCAATGGCGCGTTGCTGGCCGCGGCGGAGGCGTCCGGCTTTGCCGCGATGGTCACGTCGGACCAGAACATCCGCTATCAGCAAAACCTTGCAGGACGCCGCATCGCCCTCGTGGTGCTGCCGACAAACAATTGGCCTCTCTTGCGTGACCATGCCGCCGCCGTGCTGAACGCAGTTGAAGCGGCCCGGCCGGGAAGCTACGAGGCCGTGCTGTTGCCGCGGCCGGTCCTCCTCCGTAATCCTCCCCCAGGCGCGCCAGGATAGCGCGCCAGAGTAGCGCGCCAGAGTAGCGCTTACGGAGAGAAGAGTATGGTATTGCGCCGGCTGACCCGCCTGCTGTTCGGAGCTTCGTTGATCGCCATGTCCGCACCCGCATCTGCCCAATCCTACGTGACTTTCCCCTCCGGCGTGAAATACCACGACGAGGTGGTGGGCGCCGGCCCGCAGCCGCAGCCCGGCCAGACGGTGACGGTGCAGTACACCGGCTGGCTGGACGATGGCGGCAAGCCTGGCAAGAAGTTCGACAGCTCGCGCGACCGCAACAAGCCGTTCAGCTTCACCCTCGGCGCCGGCCAGGTGATCGCCGGGTGGGACCAGGGTGTCGCCACCATGCACGTGGGCGGCCGGCGCACGCTGGTCATCCCGCCCGACTCCGGCTACGGCCAGCGCGGCGCGGGCGGCGCGCTCCCGCCCGGCGCCACGCTGATCTTCGACGTGGCGCTGCTGAGCGCCGGCTGAGCGCCATGCATCGTCGGCAGGTTCTCGGGGGTGCGGCCGCCCTGCTCGCCGCCCCCGCCCTCGTCCGCGCCGCCAGCGCAACCACGCTGCGGTTCATCCCCTACGCCGACCTCGCCCTGCTGGACCCGGCGGTCAGCGCCTTCGTCACCCGCAACCACGCCATGATGGTGTACGACACGCTGTTCGCGCTCGACGAGGCCGGCGTGCCGCAGCCGCAGATGCTGGCCGGGCACACCGTCAGCGCCGACGGGCTGGCCTGGGTGCTCACGCTGCGGGACGGCCTGCTGTTCCATGACGGAACCCCCGTGCTGGGGCGGGACGTGGTGGCCAGCCTGCGGCGCTGGGCGGTGCAGGACGCGTTCGGCCAGGCGCTGCTGGCCGCCACCGACGAGATGTCGGCGCCCACCGACAGCACCGTGCAGTTCCGGCTCAAGCGCCGCTTCGACCTGCTGCCGGACGCGCTGGCGCACCCGACCAACACCATGGCGGTGATCATGCCCGAGCGGCTGGCGCGCACCCCCGCCAGCACGCGGCTGACCGAGATCGTCGGCAGCGGCCCGTTCCGATACCTCGCGGACGAGCGGGTGCCGGGTTCGCGCAACGCATATGCCAGGTTCGACGGTTACCGGCCGCGCGACCAGGGCACGCCCAGCTTCTGCGCCGGGCCGCGCATCGCGTATTTCGACCGGGTGGAGTGGGCCACCACGCCGGAGCCGGCCACCCAGGCGGCGGCGCTGCGCTCGGGCGAGGCGGACTGGGTGGAGCAGCCGCAGATGGACCTGGCGCCCAGCCTGCGCGCCGCCCGCGGCATCACCGTGGCGGTGGCGGAGACCCGCGGGCTGATGGGCTTCCTGCGCTTCAACCAGCTGTTCCCGCCGTTCGACAACCCGGCCATCCGCCGGGTGGCGCTGCGGGCGGTGGACCAGGCCGAGTTCATGCAGGCCGTGGTGGGCGGCAACGCGCCGTTCAACGACCATTGCGGCGTGTTCGGC
>CAXTTH010000363.1:0-2576 GCA_964247035.1 uncultured Acetobacteraceae bacterium | reverse complement strand
GAGCAGATCGACGGCCAGTACCGCGGCATCGCCCGGCTGATCCGCGCCGCCGTGCGCGGCTGCCCCCGCAGCGGCCCGCGCACTATCAACGTGGCGGGCAACACGCTGTCGGTGAACTATCGCGGCCCCACCGTGTCCTACGCGCTGACCGCCACGGTGGCGCCCGACGGCAGCATCCAGGGCAGCGACGGCCGCGGCGCGGTCCAGGGCCAGATCACCGGCCGGCACATGGACCTGACGGTGACGTCCGACGCCTGCGACGTGCGCTACGCGCTGGAACGGCGCTGAAGGCTGGCAGGCTGCTAAGAAATTCTGGTTGCCTGCTTCGCAGGGCTCTGCCCTGCACCCGAAAGGGGCCAACTCTTGCAAGCGGGGCATCCCTTTTACCCCTCACAATGAGGTGTCCAGGGGATGACTATCCTCTGGTGGGGTTCGGGGCAAAGCCCCGATCTGAACTGCTCAGTGTTCTTCAGCAGCCTGCTAGGCCAGGTCGGTCCCCATCCGCGCGCCCTTCGGCTCCCGTCCCAGCCCCACCAGCACCGCGATCGCCACCGCTACCACGCCGATCACGATCGCCAGCGCCATCGCGTAGTCGCCGTCGAACCGCCCGGCCAGCCAGACCTGGATGTTGGCGTTCCACGAGGCCAGGAAGTTGCCCAGCTGATAGACCAGGCCGGGGAAGGTGCCCCGGATGGTGACCGGCGACAGCTCGTTCAGGTACACCGGCACCACCCCCCAGGCGCCCTGCACGCAGATCTGCATCAGGAACGCGCCCAGCCCGAGCAGCACCGGCGTGGTGGAGAACGCCCACAGCCGCAGCACCGGCAGCGCCAGCAGGGCCGCGATCACGATGGCCCATTTGCGCCCGATCCGCTGCGACAGGCTGCCGAACAGGATGCCGCCGGCGATGGCGCCGATGTTCATGACGATGACGATGGACGACACCGTGCCCGGCTTCAGCTCGTGCTGCCCGCGCAGGAAGTAGCTCGGATACACGTCCTGCGAGCCGTGGCTGAAGAAGTTGAACCCCATCATCACCGCCGACGCGAACACCACCAGCCCGGCGTGCTGCCGCAGCACCGTCAGGATGCCCACCCTGTGCTCCGCCTCCGTCCGGGCCAGCCAGTCCGGGCTCTCCGGCACGTTGCGGCGGATGTACAGCACCAGAAGCGCCGGAACCACGCCCACCATGAACATGCCGCGCCAGGTCAGCCACGGCAGCGCCAAATACAGCAGGGAGGCCAGCAGGTAGCCGGTGGGATAGCCCGCCTGCAGCAGGCCGGACACCGGGCCGCGCCACTTCGCCGGCACGCTCTCCATGGTCAGGGACGCGCCGACGCCCCACTCGCCGCCCATCGCCACGCCGTAAAGCGCGCGCAGCACGAGGAACACCGTCAGCGTCGGCGCCAGGCCGGACAGGAACTCCAGCAGCGAGTAGCACAGCACGTTGACCATCAGGGTCGGGCGGCGGCCGAAGCGGTCCGCCAGGCGGCCGAACAGCACCGCGCCCACCGCCCGGCAGGCCAGCGTCAGCGTCAGCGCGAAGGCCACGCTCTCCCGCTCGGCGTGGAACGCCACGGCGATGTCCTGCAGCACGAACACCATGATGAAGAAGTCGAATGCGTCGAGCGCCCAGCCGAGGAAGGCCGCGGCCACGACATGGACCTGCGTGCTGGACGGCCTGGCGGCTGCTGGCATGGCGGGGCTCCCCGGCGGTCCGCCAGGTTCTCCCGCGCGTCGCTTGCCACGCTTGCACCACGGCCGGCGCGGGCTGGCAAGGCCGGGGCTGGGCGCTCCTGCTAACGCGCCCCTTCGCCGCGCAGGAACGAATCCGCCGTGCGCAGGCTCAGCGCCATGATGGTCAGCGCCGGGTTCGCCGCCAGGGCGCTCGGGAACACCGAGTTGTCGCACACCCACAGGTTCGGCACGTCGAAGCTGCGCCCCGCCGGGCCCACCACCGCCGCGTCGCCGTCCACGCCCATGCGGCAGGTGCCGACCGTGTGCGCGCACCGCTGCAACGACCAGATGTCCGTGGCGCCCGCCGCCTCCCACACCGCCGTCATGAACCGGATGGCGTGGCGGTCGATGCCGTGCTCGTTCGGGCCGTAGCTGAAATGCACCCGCGGCTTGGGCACCCCCAGCTCGTCCGTCTCGCCCGACAGCTCCAGGGTGTTGCCGGCTTGCGGCAGGCACTCCCCGTTGATGCCGATGCCGCCGACGTGGTTGTAGCGGCCGAGGTAGTCCACCAGCCGCTGCCCCCACAGCGCCCGCCCGCGCGTGACGGAGGTAGCCCACGTCACCGGCGCCACGCCCAGGCTCTGCACCAGGTAGCCGCCGGCGAAGTCGGCGTCCGGCGCGCGCACCATCTCCTCGGTGATCATGGCGGACGGATAGCCCTTGTTCATCCGCATCTCGGGGCCGAACGTGCCCCACACCTGCGTCGCCACGTGCGCCATGTAGTTGCGCCCGACCTGGCCGCTGGAGTTGGCCAGCCCCGCGTGCAGCAACAGCCGCGGCGTCTCCACCGCGCCGGCGCACAGGAACACCGCGGCGCAGCGCTGCCGGCGGTCCTCGCC
>CAXTTH010000362.1:0-2596 GCA_964247035.1 uncultured Acetobacteraceae bacterium | reverse complement strand
CTGGCATCCCGATCGTGGACGAGGCCATCGCCACCTCCGCCTTCCTGCGCTCGCTGCTGCGCGACGAGAGCCTGCGGGCCTACGCCTTCCTGCGGGGCGGCGCGCTTGGCTGGGGCCTGCCGGCCGCGGCGGGCTACAGCCTCGGCACCGGGCGCGAGCCGGTGGTCTGCCTGGTGGGCGACGGCGCCGCGCTGTACTCCCCGCAGGCGCTCTGGACCCTGGCGCACGAGAAGCTGCCGGTGACGGTCGTGGTGATGAACAACCGCGAGTACAACGTGCTGAAGAACTTCATGCGGGGCCAGTCGCACTACCTGTCCGCCGCCAGCAACCGCTTCATCGCCATGGACTTGGTCGAGCCGGCGATCGACTACCTGGCGCTTGCGGCCTCCATGGGCGTGCCGGCGCGCCGGGTGGAGCGGGCGTGCGACATCGCGGGCGCGGTGGAGGCGGGGATCGCCTCGGGCCTGCCGAACCTGATCGAGGTGCCGATCAGCGCGGGCTGAAGCGCCAGCGGGTCGTGGCGGCCCCTCTTTTCCGCCAAGCCGGAGCTAGGATGAAGCTCACGACGGCAGATCGGAGAGGAACAGCATGGTTCAGCACGGTTGGATGATGCTTTGCCTTTCTTCGTGGTTCGCTTGCCTGGGCGTTGCTTGCAGCGATGCCGCCACCGGCCCATCCCTGGCGGACGAGGCATCCCTGCAATCCGGCCAGCACGCCGACTGGCCCACGCTGGCGATGGGCGACCTGCGCGCCATGCACGACCTGATCCGCGACAACCATCCGGGGCCGGTCGATGCGGGCAACCCCCAGTTCAACGCTTGGCTTGAAGCGGGCCTGGCGGAGGCGTTGCCATTGGCGGAGGCGGCCCACTCGCGCAGCGATCATGAATATGCCCTGCGCGTCTATGCCAACGGCTTTGCCGACGGACACCTCGGCGTGCGATTCCCGCCGCGGAACGCCGCTCTCTGGCCCGGCTTCCTCACCACGACGGACGCGCGAGGCATCACCCGCGTGAGTGTCACGGCACCGGGCGCTCTGATCCCGCTCGGGGCGGCGCTGCTCGGCTGCGACGGCGAGGACGCGGCAGCCTTGCTGCACCGCCGGGTGCAATGCCCGCTGGCCAATCCCGCCGTGCCGCAGCGGCTCGGCCTGGCCTCTCCGTGGCTCATGATTGCCGCGGACGACGCTGCGCCGCCCTTTGCGCGGTGCCGCTTCGACGAGGCTGAGCGGGAGATTGACCTGCGGTGGCAGCCGATCTCCAGCGCAGCGCTTCAGCAGCGCATCACGGAGGCGCAAGGCATTCTGCGCCCGCCGCTCGGCCTGCGGGAGGTCGCGGGCGTGTGGTTCGTGTCGCTGCCGTCGTTCCAGTGGACCGGGGCTGACCTTGCCCGGATGCAGGCGTTCCTGGCGGACCTCAACCAGCACGCCGCCCAGTTGCACGAGGTGCGGCACGTGGTGATCGACCTTCGCGGCAACGATGGCGGCGACAGCCTCTGGGGCGAGGCGGTCGCCAGCGCCCTGTGGGGGCGCGACCACGTCAGTGCCGTGGAGGACTCGCTTGATGGGTCAGTCGAGTGGCGCGTGTCCGAGCGCAATGCCACGGCGGTGCAGTCTGATGCGGCGGCAATCCGTGCAGAGGGCCAGGCCGAGGCGGCCGAAGAGTTCAGCGCCATCGCGGCAAAGATAGCTGCGCTGAGCGGCACTGGAACTGCGTTGCTTCCCGCCCCGGAGCCTGTCGGGCCAGCACCTGAGCCGTTCCCCTCGCCATTCCAAAACCCGGTTTACGT
Organism: uncultured Acetobacteraceae bacterium; assembly: GCA_964247035.1. Taxonomy (GTDB): domain Bacteria; phylum Pseudomonadota; class Alphaproteobacteria; order Acetobacterales; family Acetobacteraceae; genus LMUY01. The sequence goes on along the minus strand of CAXTTH010000362.1, from coordinate 809 downwards.
GCTGACCGAACCGCACTGCGCGAGCGCTTGCCTGGACTTCATGGACCTGCTGCGCCGGCTGCCTGGCGTGGTGCAGGTCGGGCTGCCGACATCGGCGGACACCACCTACCTTGAACTTGCCTCGGCGCCCCTGCCGAGCGGGCAGGCGACGCTGGCCTACGCCATGAAGGTCTATCGGAACCGGGCGAGGCGGAACAACGAGTGGCATGACCCGGCCATCCCCTGGCCCGGCGGCGCGATGACGGACGAGGCGGTGGCCGCCTGGATCGCCTCGCTGCCGTGATGCAGCGCCTGCCTCACCGTCATGATCCCTGATGTCGTTGCCGAGCGCCTGGCGCCCATTCTCTTGACTGAGGCGCCGACCAGCGCGGGCTGATCACGAGGCCGGGGCGGCCGGGGCCAGCAGCGCCGCCAGCAGCCCCACGACTGCGACGCCTGCGACGTAATGGGCGGGGGCCAGCCGATCCAGGCCGGCCAGCTAGGCAACCAGCAGCGGGGTCGTGCCGCCGAACACGGCGTAGGCCACGTTGTAGGACGCGGACAGGCCACTGAATCGCACGGCGGGCGAAGGCGCGGATCATCAGCACGGGCGTCAGCGTGGCGGCGCCCGCGCCGGCGCCGGCCAGCGCGTAGAGCGGCAGCAGGGCGGTGCGGCGCAGGCCGAAGCGGTCGGCGGCTGCGCCCATGGTGACGGTGGACAGGCAGAGCGCCGCCGTGCCGGCCAGGCTGGCCAGGGCCGCCTCGCGCGCCGGGGCGGCGCACAGCGTTTGCAGCAGGGACGGCGTCATCAGCACCACCACCACGATCGC
>CAXTTH010000361.1:0-2624 GCA_964247035.1 uncultured Acetobacteraceae bacterium | reverse complement strand
TAGGTTCGAGTCCTACTTCGGGAGCCAACCTTTTTCCACCGGCAGGACCACCCATGACCAGACTGACCAACGCCAGGCTCGTCTTGCCGGAGCAGGTGCTGCATGGCGGCGTGCTGCTTGACGGGGCTGAAATCCGAGCCGTGGAGCCCGGTGCCATCGGCGGCTCCGACATGGATGGCGATTACCTCATTCCCGGCATGATCGACCTGCACACGGACAACCTCGAGCGGCAGGTCGAGCCGCGCAGCAACGCGCGCTGGCCGTCCCGCTCAGCCATGGTGGCGCATGACGCCCAGTGCGCCGCCGCCGGAGTGACGACGGTGCTGGACGCCCTATGCCTCGGCGACCTTGGTTTCGGCCGCGGCCGCATCCGCACCTTCCTGGACGGCGTGGCGGACGGTGACGCACTGGCCGGCACGGGGCTGCTCAAGAGTGAGCACTTCCTGCATCTGCGCTGCGAGATGCCGGCCTCCGACACGCTGGCGTTGCTGGAGCCGGTCGCCGATCACTCCCGCGTCCGCATGGTCAGCCTGATGGACCACACGCCCGGCATAGGCCAATACGCCGATCTCGACCGTTACCGGCTCATGCGGCGCGACGAAGGCGTGGCGGCCTGCGCCATCGAGCGCCGCATGTCCGAGCTGCAGGAGCTGCGCGCCCGCCACCGCGACTCGAACCGGCGCGCCACGCTGGATCGAATGCGCGGCATCGGCGCCGTCCTGGCCAGCCATGATGACCGCACGGCCGAGGAGATCGAGGAGAATCGCCGCGATGGCATCCAGGTCAGCGAGTTCCCCATGACCATGGCGGCGGCCAAGGCAGCCAAGGCGTGCGGCATGCAGGTGATCGCCGGGGCGCCCAACGTCGTCCGCGGCGGCAGTCATGGCGGCAACGTGGCAGCCGCCGAACTGGTGCGGGAGGGTGCAGTGGACGCGCTGGCGTCGGACTATGTGCCGGCCAGCCTGGTGGATGCCATCTTCGCCTGTGTGCGGCTTGCAGGGATCACCCTGCCGCAAGCGGCGGCGATGGTGACGGACCGGCCCGCCCGCTTAGCTGGGCTGCGCGACCGCGGCCGGATCGAGGCCGGGCTGCGGGCAGACCTGGTGCGGGTGCGGGTGCATGAGGGGCAGCCGATCGTGCGGCAAGTCTGGCGAGCCGGGGAGCGGGTGATCTGACAGCGCGGGTCGCCGTCTACTACGCGCCCGCCCTGGATGACCCGCTCTGGGCCGCCGGCTGCACATGGCTGGGCCGGGACCCGCAAACCGGCCAACGCCTCAGCCACGCCGACCGCGAGGAAGCGACGCGGGAACCGGCCGCATACGGCTTTCATGCGACGCTCAAGCCGCCCATGCGCCTGGCCCATCGCTGGGCTGACCTCGTGGAGGATGCCACGGCACTGGCCGACACCACGGCGCCGTTCGATCTGCCGCGTTTGCGCGTGGCCGACCTGGATGGTTTCCTGGCACTGCAGGAATGCGCTCCTTGCCCATCGCTGCACGGTTTGGCCGACGCCTGCGTGACCGAGCTGGACAGCCATCGGCAACCGGCCGAGCCGGCCGAGCTGGCCCGCCGCCGTCGCGCCGGGCTCACGTCCGAGCAGGATGCCCTGCTTCTGGACTGGGGCTACCCCTACGTGCTGCGCCAATGGCGGTTTCACATGACACTGACCCGGCGGCTCACGCCGGACGAGCGCGCCACCCTGCAGCCCGCGGCCGAGTCGCACTTCGCCGCCGCCCTGGCGCAGCCAAGGCGGGTGCAGGACATCTGCCTGTTCACCCAGATTGCTCCAGGTTCCGCGTTCGTCCTGGCGGAACGGCTTGCCTTGCGCGGATAACGACTGGGGGCCGCAGCAGCGGTTCACAGCAGCACGGGAAGCAGCAGGAGGCGGAACATGCTGCCACTGGCACCAGGAGGTGGGCGGATGCAAGTGGGATGCGCGCTGGATGGGGTAGCTGGTAAAGCGTAAATTTCCGATCCAGGTCGGCTATTAAGCAACGTTGATGTCTTGTCCTAAAGGGAAAACCCGTATCGCCCGGCAAGTCAGCGCTTATGTCAGCCGGTCCAGTTGCCGACATAGAAGCAGACACGTCGGAACGGCACTTACTTACGTGAGCCCGCTGGGAAGAGCGAAGCGGGCGGCCAACCATCCGTTGGCCGCCCGCTCAGCAGGTGCGTCACGCTGCCTTTGGCAACTTCTCCGCTGCCATAGCAGCCTGGACGGCGGTCCGGGCAGCGACGCGCCGGCTGAACTTGTCGAGGTGTGGCCAGCGGGCAAGGTCTACGCCGAGCTTCGGTGCCCAGCTCAGCACCACGAAGAGATAAGCATCGGCGACGGTGAAATTTGGGCCAGTAAGATATGGGCGTCCATCGGCGAGCGTGGTTTCGACCACGCCGAGCTTGCGGCCGATATTTAAGACCGCCGCCTCGCGCGCCTCGGGCGTGATCGCTGGGTTGAGGAGCGGCCCAAATGCCTTGTGCAGCTCGGCCGAGATGAAGTTCAGGTGCCCGTTGAGCCGAGCGCGCTCGACCGTGCCGGCGACGGGCGCGAGCGTGCCGGGCGAGTGCTTGTCGGTCGTGTCCCTGGACGTGGTGTAGGAGGCGGTCACCGCGGTGAACCTGGGTAG
>CAXTTH010000360.1:0-2646 GCA_964247035.1 uncultured Acetobacteraceae bacterium | reverse complement strand
GTGGCGTGCGGATAGGCCGCAAGCAGGCCCAGGTCCGCATAGCCCTCGATCGCCACCGCGAACACGGGGCGCCCCGCCGCTTGCGCCGCCGCCGCCACTCGTGACGGCAACGGCCCGCCGCCTGCGATGATGCCCAAGGGGCCAGGCGCGGCTGGCTGCGTCAGGGGGCCACCGTCAGGGCTCGTCTTCCGCCGCCAGGGCGGTGCGGATCAGGCCGCGCTTGCTGGGGGCGTCGATGAAGGCCAGCATCTCGGCAACCAGGGGATCGCCGTCATGCTCCGCGCGCACCGCCTCCAGCCGTTGGGCGAACACGCCCTCGCAGCCGAACAAGCTGCGGAAGGCGGCGCGGATCGCGTGCAGCCGCTGCCGGTCCACACCGCGGCGGCGCAGGCCGATCACGTTCAGCCCAGCCAGCCTGGCCCGGTTGCCGATGACGCTGCCGAACGGGATCACGTCCGCCTCCACGCCCGACACGCCACCCACCATGGCGGCCCGGCCGATGCGCACGAACTGGTGCAGCGCCGCCGCCCCGCCGATCACCGCGCCATCGCCGATCTCGACGTGGCCGCCCATCACCACGTTGTTGGCGATGATCACGCCGTCGCCCACCGCGCAGTCATGCGCCACGTGCACCACGGCCATCAGCAGGCAGTCCGCCCCCACCCGCGTCACGCCGGAGCCGGTGACGGTGCCGCGGTGGATGGTGCAGTGCTCGCGGATTTGCGTGCGCGGGCCGACCTCGCAGCGGGTTGGCTCGCCCTTGTACTTCAGGTCCTGCGGCGCCAGGCCCACGGTGCAGAACGGATACAGCGTGACGCCCTCGCCAAGGCTGGTATGGCCATCCACTGCCACGTGGCTGACCAGAGTGGCCTTGGCATCGATGCGGACGTGGGGGCCGATCGTGCACCAGGGGCCGATGCTGGCGTCCACGGCGATCTCGGCGCCTGCAGCCACGATCGCGGTTGGATGGACGGTCAACGCCGCGTCTCGCGGCGCACGGCAAAGAGCATGGCTTCACCCTGGGACGCGCGGGGGCCATGCGGCGGCATGGCTGGGCCCGCCGGGAAATGCATCATCCGAGCGAAGGCGGTGACGGCTCGAACGGGGCTGGCGGGCTGTGCATGATCATGGCGGCGAACGTCGCCTCGGCGACCGAGACGCCGTCCACCGTCGCGTTGCCGTGAAATTTCCAGACGTTGCCCCGGTTGCGCTCCTTGGACACGGCGAGGCGCAGCTGGTTGCCGGGCACGACGGGACGGCGAAATTTGGCGCTCTCGATCGTCATGAAATACACCAGCTTGCCGGCTGCGTCCAAGCCCAGCGTCTCCATCACCAGCACTGCGGCAGTCTGAGCCATGCTCTCGATGATGAGCACACCAGGCATCACGGGATGGCCGGGGAAATGACCCTGAAAAAACGGCTCGTTAACCGAGACATTCTTGATGCCGGTGGCCGATTGGTCCAGCACGACATCCACGATACGCTCGATCATCAACATCGGATAACGGTGCGGGATGGCACGCATGATGCGCGCAAGGTCCAGCGTGCCTCCAGCGACCGCGCTTGTGTCCACGCTCAACCCTCTGTGCCGCGGCGCGCAGCCAGCTTACGCAGCGTGGCGACTGAGCGAAAGAACTCCCGCACTGGCACGGCTGGCGCCCCCAGCACATCCGCGCCGGCGCCGACGTTGCGCATCACGCCAGCTTGGGCGCCGATGCGCGCCTTGGCCCCGATCCGAAGATGGCCGATAAGGCCCGCTTGCGCCGCAACCACCACGAAATCCTCTAGAACGGTGGACCCGGAAATACCCGCCTGCGACACGACGATGCAGCAGCGGCCCAGGCGAACGTTGTGCCCGATCTGTACCAGGTTGTCGAGCCTGGAACCGGCGCCGATCACCGTATCCTGCACGGAGCCTCGGTCGATGGCGCTGTTCGCTCCCACCTCTACGTCGTCTTCCAGCAGCACTCGGCCGAGCTGCGGCACCGTGACGAACCCGGCTGGCCCGACCGCAAAACCAAATCCCTCCTGGCCTATCCGAGCCCCAGGATACACATAGACCCGCGCGCCCAGTATCGCGTGGCTGATGCTCGCCAGCGCGCCCACCCGGCAATGGGCGCCCATCTGCACCCCAGCCCCCACCACGGCGCCTGGCCCAATGCGGCAGTGCGGCCCGATCTGTGCCCTCGCGCCAATGACCGCGAGCGGGCTGATCTCGGCCGTTGCGTCTACCTGCGCCTCCGGATCAATCACTGCGGCGGGATGTATGCCCGGGCTGGCCGGCGGCGGCGGGTGGAACAAGGCTGCCACCCGCGCCCAGCCAAGGTAAGGCTCCGCCGTCACGATCGGGACTGTCCCGGGCGGCACGCGGTCAGCCATATCAGGATGCACGATGACGACCCCGGCTGCCGTGCCTTCCAGCAACGGCGCATACTGGCGGTTGTCCAGGAAGCTCACGTGGCCGGGCCCAGCGGATTGCAGCGGCGCAACGCCGTGCAGCATCAACGTGGCCACCTGCCCGATCTCGCCGCCTGCCGCGGCAATGACGGCAGCAAGTGGATGGGGACCGGCATGCGCGAAAAACCGGGGGTCGGCAGCCCCGCTTCCGGCCTGGGTCACGGACGGCTCAGCGGCGAGCCGCAGGTG
>CAXTTH010000359.1:0-2652 GCA_964247035.1 uncultured Acetobacteraceae bacterium | reverse complement strand
AAAACGGAGAACTCGACCTTTGGGGTGAACAAGACGGTGACGCACTCGCTGATGCCGGCCGGGCGGGTGCGGCGGGTAACGGCGGCGCTGCTGGTGGATGACGCAATGGTGCACCGGCCGTTGCCGAAGGGCAAGTTCCAGGATGTGCGGATGCATCGCTCGCCGGAGGAGCTGAAACAACTGCAGGACCTGGCGTCCTCGGCGATCGGCCTGGACACGGCGCGGGGGGATGTCCTGACGATAGAAGACATGAGCTTCCAACAAGCGGCGACAGTGGACCTGCCGGCGCCCTCGCTCCTGGACAAGCTGCGAAAGGGGTTGAACGATTACTCTGTCGCGGTGCGGTACGGCTCACTGCTGGCGCTGTTTCTGCTGGGGTATGGGTTGATGATCCGGCCGATGCAGAAGCGGGTGTTCGCGATGGCGGCGGCGCTGCCGCAACCGGAGCCCGTGCCGGTGCTGGCCGAGCCGCCGACGCCGCCGCAGCTGCCGCCGGTGCACCCGGGCGAAGAAGCGCTGCGCTCAGGCGCGTTGAAGGAACAACTGGTGCAAATGGTGAAGGCTGAACCGCAAAACAGCACCAAGGCCGTGCAGGCATGGCTGCGAGGAGATAGCGAATGAGTACCGCACTGGCGCAAGGCAACCAGCTGAGCGGAGCGAGGAAGGCGGCGATCCTGCTGGCCGTGCTCGGGGAGGAGGCGGCAGCCACGATTCTCCGCAGCCTGCCCGAGGAAGATCTCCAGCGGGTGACGACGGAGATCGCCCGGCTCGGGGCGGTGCCGAAGGAGATTTCCGTCAAGGTGATGGAGGAGTACCAGCAGCTGGCGATCGCGCAGGAGTACATCGCGCAGGGCGGCCAGGACGCGGCGCAGCGGATGCTGGTGAAGGCATTCGGCGAGAACGGGGCGCGCGACATGGTGCAAAGGCTGGTGCGGGCGAGCGAGCTGAGCGCGAACCGGGTGGACTCGCTCCAAAGGATCGACGCGAAGCAGCTGGCGCGGTTCCTGGAAGGGGAGCATCCGCAGACGGTGGCGCTGATCCTGGGGCATCTGGAGGCCAAGCAGGCTTCGGCGCTGCTGATGCATCTGCCGCCGCCGGTGCGTGCGGAGTCAGTGAAGCGGTTGGCGCAGCTGCGACAGTTTTCGCCGGAGATGGCCGAAAAGGTGTCGAAGGTGCTGAACCGACGGCTGCGCTCGGTGGGCGAGCAGACGAAGCGGACCTACTCGGGATTCCAAAGCGTGGCGGACCTGATGAACAACATCGACGCGACGACTTCCCGGGAGATTCTCGAGATGATCGAGAAGGAGGAAGCCAAGCTGGCGGCTTCAATCCGCGACATGATGTTCACCTTTGAGGACTTCCTGAGCGTGCCGGAGATCCAGATTCGCGAGGTGACGGCGGCGGTGGATAAAAAGACGCTGACGCTGGCGCTGAAGGGCGCGAGCGAGGAGCTCAGGAACCACTTCTTCCAGACGATGAGCTCGCGGGCGATCGACATGATGAAGGAAGACGCGGAGTCGCTGGGACCGGTGCGCTCGCGCGATGTAGCCAAGGCGCAGCTGGATGTGGTGGCGCTGGCACGGACACTGGAAAGCGAGGGCAAGATCGCCCTGAAGAGTGAGGGAGCCGATGAGTATGTCAATTAACCGTGGCGCCGGGCCGTTTCCGAGGATTCCCGTGGCACCGGTGACCTCGTTCCAGTACCGGGACACGGGGCCGATACCGCAGCTGCAGCGCCTGCGGGCAAACGCGCCCGAGCCGGAGCCGCCGCGGCCGCGCGCGGAGGTGGAAATGACGCGGATGGAGCTCCAGCAGGTGCTGGCGGATGCGCGCGCGGAAGGGTCGTTGGCGGTCGAGGCAGGATTGCGAGCGGAAGCGGAGGCGGCTAGGCAGCAGGAGACAGCGCGGGTGACGGCGGCGCTCGACGGGTTTGAGCGGGAGCGGAAGGGCTACTTCGCCCGGGTGGAGTCGGAGGTAGTGCGGCTGGCGTTGTCGATCGCGGCGAAAATCCTGCACCGCGAAGCGCAGGTGGACCCGATGCTGGTGGCGGCGCTGGTGCAGATCGCGGTGAACCAGTTGAAGGAGAACACGGCGGTGTCGGTGCGGGTGCATCCGGGAAGCGCGGCGCGGTGGCGGACGCACTTCGAGGCAACGCCGCAGTGGGCGGTGGTGTCGGTGGTAGAGGATGGAGAGCTGGAGTTGGGCGACTGCGTGCTCGAAACGGCGCTGGGCTCGGCGAACTTTTCGCTCGCGGCGCAGTTGAAGGAGGTCGAGCAGGGCTTTTTCGACATCCTGGCGCAGACGCCGCGGACATAAGCGATGCCGCTGGACTCCTACTTCCACAAGCTCGACCAGGGCAGCACGCTGCGCTGGACGGGGCGCGTGCTCCAGGTGACGGGAAACCTGATCGAGTCCGAGGGGCCGTTTTGCTCGGTAGGCGAGGCGTGCGAGGTGCGTAGCTCGACGGATGACCGGTGCTACCCGGGGGAGATTGTCGGATTTCGCGGGTCGACGATGCTGGCAATGACGCTGGAGCGTCCGCACGGTATCCGGTATGGGGACCGGGTTGTGGCACGTGGGGCGCACCCGTCGATCCGGGTGGGCGCGGGCATGCGGGGGCGGGTGGTGGACGCGACCGGCGCGCCGCTCGAC
>CAXTTH010000358.1:0-2669 GCA_964247035.1 uncultured Acetobacteraceae bacterium | reverse complement strand
ACCGCCGCCAGCGTCACTGCACCGTCCGGTGCGGCAGCCGCCCCGTGGTGACCAGGCTGGCCGCCAGGCGCTGCGCGTCCGCCAGGCTCGGGCACACGGTGCCGTCCAGCTCCTCCACCCGCAGGTCAACCGCCACGAAGCGGTAGCCCCGGTCCTGCCGCACGGCCGCGCCCACGAACGTCCCGCCCACTTCGATCACGTGCGATCGCACCATTGCCGCCTCCATCTTGCCCGCTGGCATGCCCGCTGGGTTCCACGCGGCGGCGGCACGGTCAATTAGCCGGCATCAGATAAGAACGTTGCCCCTGCGCAGGCGCGCAGCGTTGGAACCGTCCTATCTCGGAGGCATGTTCCCAGAGCAATCCATGCTGGCCGTTCCCGTCATCGTCGTCGTCGCCGCGCTGTTCCTCGTCCTGCGCACCGTGCGGGTGATGCAGGAGTGGAACCGCGCCGTGGTGCTGCGGCTCGGCCGCTTCCACGCGCTGAAAGGCCCCGGGCTGTTCTTCGTCATCCCCATGGTCGATCAGGTGGCCTTCGTCATCGACATGCGGGTGGAAACCAACACCATCACCGCCGAGCAGGCGCTGACCCGTGACACCGTGGCCGTCGGCGTGGACGCCATCGTGTTCTGGCAGGTGACGGACCCGCGGGCGGCGGCCATCAACATCGCCAACTACCGCCAGGCGATCGAGCGGGTGGCGCAGACCAGCCTGCGCGAGATGATCGGCTCCACCGACCTCAGCCGCCTGCTGAGCGACCGCAAATCCGCCGACGAGCAGCTGCGCATCACCATCGGCGGCAAGACCGGCACCTGGGGCGTCGCCATCCGCTCGGTCGAGATCAAGGACGTGGCCATCCCGCCCGGCTTGCAGGACGCCATGAGCAGCCAGGCCCAGGCGGAGCGCGAGAAGCAGGCCCGCGTGACCCTGGCCTCCGCCGAGCAGGCCATCGCCCAGCAGGTGCTGCTGGCGGCCGAGATCTACGGCAAGGACCCGGTGGCGTTGCAGCTGCGGCAGATGAACCTGCTGTACGAGATGAACAAGGACCGCGGCAGCACCGTGCTGATCCCGACCGACATGGCCAATGCGCTCGGGGCCGCGTTCAAGCCGAAGTAGCTGCCTCTGCAACCATCGAGGCTGTGGCTGGAGTGCCCGGAAGATCAATCCTGCTTGACAGCCTCAGCCCTGCCATCAAGGTATGTTCCGCAGCGGCCCCGCAAGAATGGCCGCGAAACGATCGAACCCTGGGGAAGCTGACGTGGCAACCAAGCACACCAAGACTGTCAGCATGCTCGCGTGCTGTGCGCTGGGCGTCGGGCTGCTCGCGGCGCAGGCCGCCCGCGCCGACGACGCATGGGGCTTCCTGCCCCAGCGCCAGTGGGTCGAGAGCTGGGCCGCATCGCCGCAATTCCCGGTGGACCCGCTGATCGGCAGCAACGCGTACAGCCTCAGCGACCAGACCATCCGCCAGGTCGTCCGCCTGAGCGCGGGCGGCCGCACCTTGCGCATACGCTTGACCAACGAGTTCAGCACCGCGGCGGTCACGGTCGGCGCCGTGCACGTGGCCCTCTCGAACGGCGCCGGCGGGATCGTGCCCGGCAGCGACCACGTGGTCACCTTCGGCGGCCAGGGCAGCGTCGCCATCCCGGCCGCCGCCCCCGCGCTGAGCGACCCGGTCCCGTTCCCCGTTGCGGGCCTGGCCAGCCTCGCGATCAGCCTCTACGTGCCGAGCGGAGCCAGCCCATCGCCCGGAACGCTGCACCTGACCGGCCAGCAGACCGCCTATGTCGGCGCCGGCGACCAGACCGCGGCATCCATCCTGGCTCCGACCTTCACCACCACGGCGCGCTTCCTCCTGTCCGGCGTGGATGCCCTCGAAGGCGGGCTCGCGGCCACGGTCGCGACCTTCGGCGACTCCATCACCGACGGCTACCGCTCGACGGTGGACGCCAACCACCGCTGGCCGGACTACCTCGCCCAGCGGCTGCAAGGCAGCGGCGTGCTGAGCGGGCTCGCCGTGGCCAACGAGGGCATCAGCGGCAACCGCGTGCTGGCCGACGGCTACGGCCCGAACGCGCTCTCGCGCTTCGACCGAGACGTGCTCTCCCGCCCCGGCGTGCGCTTCGTCACGCTGCTGGAAGGCATCAACGACATCGGCTTCCCCAGCCAGTTCGGGTCCAGCGCCGGCCCCGAGCCGACGGCGGACCAGGTCATCGCCGGCTACCGGCAGCTCATCGCTCGCGCCCACGACCGCGGCGTGCTGGTCTTCGGCGGCACGCTCACGCCCTACCAAGGCGCCAGCTATTACACCATCGCGGGCGAGGCCATCCGCGAGGCCCTCAACGCCTTCATCCGCAGCTCGGGCGAGTTCGACGGCGTGATCGACTTCGACGCCGCCGTGCGTGACCCGTCCAACCCGCAGCGCTTCCTGCCTGCCTACGACAGTGGCGACCACCTGCACCCCAGCGACGCGGGCTACCGGCAGATGGCGGACAGCGTGAACCTGGGGCTGTTCCTGCTGCCTCCCTACCAGCAGCGGTGAGGGCCGTTCAGGCAGGGCTGGGTCCTTTTCCCTTACGTTGCACTCAGGCGCGTATGGGACAATCCAACCGTCAAGCTCACGCCGGCTCCCCCGCTACCCCCAGCCGCCCGGCCAAGTCCTGGATGAAC
>CAXTTH010000357.1:0-2671 GCA_964247035.1 uncultured Acetobacteraceae bacterium | reverse complement strand
CGAGGCCTTCCGCGCCCAGCGCCGCCATCGCCGCCGGGTCGGGGGCGGCGGCGAACAGGGCGGGGGTCGCGCGGTTCACCGACGCATCGGTGGCCTGGGCCGAGAGCACCACGGCCACCAGCAGGGTGAACGGGTCGGTGAAGGCCAGCTCGGTCTGCATGTCGGCGTCGGCGGCGCTGGGCGCGGAAGGCATCGGGCCGCACATCCGCACGGTTGGGCTGTGGCAGGGCAAGGCGCGGAATGTGGCCGCGCTCTCCCGCCTGCTGGTGGAGCGGCACGGCGGCGTGGTGCCGGGGCAGCGCGAGGCGCTGGAAGCCCTGCCCGGCGTGGGCCGCAAGACCGCGAACGTGGTGCTGAACGTGGCGTTCGGCGAGAGCGCCATGGGCGTGGACACCCACGTGTTCCGGCTGGCCAACCGCACCGGGCTGTCCCCAGGCAAAACGCCGCGCATGGTGGAGGACGGGCTGGTGCGCCGGGTGCCGCCGGACCTGCTGCGCCCCTCCCACCACTGGCTGGTCCTGCACGGGCGCTACGTGTGCAAGGCGCGCCTCCCCGAATGCTGGCGCTGCCCCGCCGCGCCCTGGTGCGGCTACCCGGCCAAGACGGCGACGCCCGCCGGCGCCGCGCCCTAGCCTAGTCCCGCTCCAGCTCCTCGATGTCGGCGTCGCTGAGGCCGAAATGGTGCGCCAGCTCGTGCACCAGCACGTTGTTCACCAGCGCCGCCAAGTCCTCGCCCGTCTCGATCCATTCCAGCAGGATCGGCTCGCGGTAGAGCAGGATCATGTCAGGCTCCTGCGGCGTCGCCGCCCCGCTGGCAAGGGTCAGCGGCGTGCCGCGGTACAGCCCGGTGAGGTCGTAGCCGCTCTCGATGCCCATGGCGTCCAGCGTCTCGTCCGACGCCATCTCCTCCACCACGATGGCGATGCGGCGGGCGTGCCGGGTGAAGCGCTCGGGGATGGAGGCGAGGGAGCGTTCCGCCAGGGCGACGATGTCTTGCAGCGTGGGTGGAGTCTGAGCCATGCGGGCTCCATGGATGGTGGAACTGCATCCTAGACCTCGCACGCCGCAGTGCCCATCCTGGCGGCCATGGAACCGCTGAACGACTCCGAGCTGGAGACCCTCGCCGCCACTCTGCCCGCCTGGACGGTCAGGGACAAGAAGCTGCGCCGCGCCTTCCGCTTCAAGGACTTCAGCAGGGCCTGGGGCTTCATGACCCGCGTGGCGCTGCTGGCGGAGCAGCAGAACCACCATCCGACCTGGCAGAACAGCTACGGCCGGGTCTGGATCAGCATCACCACCCACGACACCGGCGCCATCACGGCGCTGGACGTCCGGCTGGCTCGGGCGATCGACGCCCTAGCCTGACCCGGCCTGGTAGCGCGCCCAGCCGTGGGCGCGCAGCTCGCAGGCGGGGCACGTACCGCAGCCCCAGCCCCAGGCGTGCCGGTGCGTGCGGTCGCCGAGGTAGCAGCTATGCGTGCCGTCCAGCACCAGCTGCACCAGCGCCTCCCCGCCCAGCCTCTCGGCAAGCCGCCAGGTCGCCGCCTTGTCCCGCCACATCAGCGGGGTGTGCAGCACGAAGCGCTGGTCCATGCCCAGGCTGATCGCCACTTGCAGCGCCTTGACCGTGTCGTCGCGGCAGTCCGGGTAGCCGGAGTAGTCCGTCTCGCACATGCCGCCGACGATGTGGCGCAGCCCCCGGCGGTAGCTGAGCGCCGCCGCGTAGGTGAAGAACAGCAGGTTGCGCCCGGGCACGAAGGTGGAGGGCAGGCCGCTGGCAGCCACGGTGATGGCCTGCTGCCGGGTCAGCGCGGTGTCGGACAGCGCGCCCAAGGTCGGCATCGCCAGCACGTGGTCCGCTCCGAGCCGCGCGGCCCAGCTCGGGTTCAGTGCGGCCAGCCCGTCGCGCACCGGGCCGCGCACGTCCAGCTCGACCCGGTGGCGCTGGCCGTAGTCGTAGCCGAGCGTCTCGACCCGGCCGAACCGGTCCAGCGCCCAGGCCAAGCACGTGGCGCTGTCCTGCCCGCCGCTGAACAGCACCAGCGCGCCTTCGTTCGGGTGTTCCATCGCTTCCCCATTCGCCACAGCCTGCAGATGTGCTGGTTTCCCTGACACCTATGCAACCAATCAAGAAATCATGGAGGATGCCAATGTGCCGACTGTTCAAGTCCAGGACCCGGCGACCCACGCAGCCGAGACCCGGCCGATGCGCCTGCACGGCCACGTCACCTCCGTGCGGCTGGAGGCGGCGTTCTGGGACACGCCGAAGGAGATCGCCGGCCAGGAGGGCATGTCGGTCGCGCGGCGGGAGATCTGACGGTCCCCGAAGCGAGGCGCCGAAGGCGCGGCCCCGTCCGTCGTTGAGGCGCTTGCGAGCGCTTCCCTGCGCGATGGCGGCGACCTGGCAGTCCGCTGGGAAACCCTGCGCGGCAGAGCTCAGGGATTCGCCCCGAACCCCACCAGAGGACAGTCGTCCTCTGGACACCTGAAACGGGGGAAAGGAACGCCACGCTTGCGAAAGCTGGCCCTTTTCGAGTGCAGGCCGGTGCAGCAGGCCCGCGCCGCCACGCAGGTTCGTCCCGCAAGCGGCAGGGCGCGGAGCGAGGCTCAAGCCGCGGGCAGCAGCCATCCCAGCGAGCGGCGCAGCGCGGCCGTGGCGTCCCCCTCGAAC
>CAXTTH010000356.1:0-2682 GCA_964247035.1 uncultured Acetobacteraceae bacterium | reverse complement strand
GCACCACACCCCTCGCGTGGGATTCATGAACGACCCGAACGGGCTGATCCACCACGACGGCGAGTGGCATCTGTACTACCAGTACAACCCGTTCGGCACCCGCAGCGCGCACGTGCACTGGGGCCACGCGGTCAGCTCCGACCTGCTGCGCTGGCAGGAGCTGCCCCCCGCGCTCGGGGACACGCAGGCCGGCGAGCCGTACAGCGGCAGCGCCGTGTTCGACGCCGCCAACACGAGCGGCCTGTTCCCTGCCGGGCAGTCCGGCCTGGTGGCGGTGTTCACCCGCGCCACGCCCGAATATCAGCGCCAGGACATCGCCTGGAGCACCAACAACGGCCGCAGCTTCACCCTCTATGACGGCAACCCGGTGCTGGAGCGCGGCAGCAACTCGTTCCGTGACCCCAAGGTGTTCTGGCACGCGCCGACCCGGCGCTGGGTCATGGCGGTGGTGGCGGCCCGCGAGCACCGGGTGCTGTTCTACGTCTCCGCCAACCTGGTGCAGTGGCAGGAGACCGGCAGCTTCAGCCAGCCCGGCGTCGAGGGCGTGGAGTATGAATGCCCCAACCTCGTGCTGGTGCCGGTCGAGGGCGGCGGGCTGAGATGGGTGCTGTTCGTGTCCATCAACCCGGGCCTGGAGAAGGACAGCCCCGTGCAGTACTTCGTCGGCACGTTCGACGGGCAGCGCTTCACGGCGGACGGCCCGGCCACGCGCTACGTCGATTTCGGCAAGGATTTCTACGCGATGCAGGTCTTCGCGGACGCGCCAGGAGACCGGCCGATGGCGATGGCGTGGGCCGGCTGCTGGCAATACTGCGACGACCTGCCGACCGGCGCCTGGCGCGGCGTCATGACCTTGCCGCGCCGGCTGTCTCTGCGCCAGGCCCCGGACGGCTGCCGCCTCGTGCAGGCGTTCGCACCCCTGGAGGCCGTGCGCGGCGTCGCCATCCCCGTCCGCCTGGGAGAGGGCGGCCTCGCCACGGCCACCCTGCCGCGGGGAGCGGCCGTGGAGGTGCAGGCGCGGCTGGCCGTGGACGCAGGCGCAGCCACCCTGGCCTTCTGCAACGGCGCGGGCGAAGCGCTGACGGTCGGCTTCGACCAGGGCGGCGCACAGCTCAGCGTCGAGCGCGGCGGAACGGACGGTTTCAGGAGCCAGCGCTTCACCGGCACGTTCACGGCGGCCTGCCCACCCGGCACGCGGGAGGTGGACCTGCACTTGGTGCTGGACCGCTGCACGCTGGAGGTGATCGGCTTCGACGGCGAGGTGTCCGGCACGTTCCTGCACTTCTTCGCAACGCCTCCCGACCGGCTCATCGTGCAGGCCACAGGCATGACGCGTCTGGCCGCCATGCAGGTGACGGAACTAAGCCCTGGCAAGTAACCCCAGGCCCCATCCCGGACGCCGGCGGGCAAGACGAGGAGCGGCGCCTTGCACTGCCGGCGCAGGTCAGCGTTCTGCGTGCGCCTCTCAGCACGGACGTCCTAACGCCGGCCCATGAAGCCGCCCGCCGGCGCAGCCATGCGCGGAGCCAGCATCATGCCAGGTCGCAAGCCGCCCGGCGCAACGGGGCTCGGCCGCGCCAACCCCGGCAGCGTCACAGAGCGTTGGAACGGCACGACGCCGGGCATGAAGCGCGACCGGGCGCCGTATGCATCGGGGCGCGGGCTGATCCTTGGGATGAGCACCTCCGGCGCACGCGGCTCCGCCGGACGGCTGATGGGGACAGGAACGTGGAACGCTGCGGAACTCCCTAAGCTCGCCGGGCCGCTGAACACGCGCGGCCCGCGCGGCGCTTCAAGCCTGGGAATGCCGGGTGGATGGTCTGCCAGGTGCCGGAAGCCCTCGCCGTGCGGCAGCCCGCGCAGCCCGGACCCCTCCGGATGGAACCGTTCAAGATGGCTGCGAAAGCGCTCCGGCGCGGCGCGCCAGCGATGGAAGCGGTCGAAGTAGCCATAGCCTAAGCCGGCATCGTAGAAGAAGAATGCCGGCCCGCCGTCGATCAGCCCCACGGGAACGCCGCCCTCGTAGCTGATGCCGTCCCCGGCATCGCCCGGAGCGTAGGCGCAGCAAGGCGGGGCGGGTTGCGCCAGCGGCAACTGGCTCAGCGCTTGCTGCGGCGGGTCGAGCCAGAAGCCGCTTCTGGCCGCCATCGCTTGGGCCTGGTCCGCTTGGTACTCCGCCGTGGCGTCCGGCCCGGCCCGGGCCAGGCCCTCGAGCAGCGCCAGGGTGGCGATGTCGGTCCCGTCGGGCAGCAGGCAGACGTAGCGGCCGCCCTCGTCTTGCTGCTGGCAGCTCAGGCTGTCGCCGCGGGAGGCGATGTCGTGCTGCAGCTGCAGCGCATAGAACGGCGCGTCGAAGCCGACCAACCCGCTCAGCCGGAACGCCCGGCCGTCGCCCAGGATTTCCGCCGTGGTCCGCACCGTGGGCGCCTGCACGGTCACGGGGGCGAGCGGCAGGCTGGCCCAGATGCCGGCATGGGCCGCCTGCGCTGCGACTTCCTGCTCCCGGTACTGGGCCGGCGCGTCGGCGAGCGTTTCCGCCGCGCCGTTCGCCAGGGCCGTCTCGGCCACGTCGAGCCCCGTCGGCATCATGCATGCATACGTGCCACCGTCGCGGGGGGGGGGGGGGGCGCCGCGGGCCGGGGGGGGGGGGGGGGGGGGGGCCGCGCCCCCCCCCGGGGGCGC
>CAXTTH010000355.1:0-2688 GCA_964247035.1 uncultured Acetobacteraceae bacterium | reverse complement strand
ATCCGCGACGGGCTGCGCCGGCTGGTGGAGGACGCGGGCCTGGCCGGGGAGCTGCGGCGAGCCGGGCTGGCGCGCGCCGCAGAGTACACCTGGCACCGCACCATCGAGTCACTGCTGCTCAGCTGGCGCCAAGCGCTTCACTGAGCAGGCGCTGCGCTGAGCGCGGACGCTCCCGTTCCGCCGGAACGCTCCAGCACCAGCTGGCTGCCTTGGGACTCGGCTGCGTCCGGCCGGTGGGTGATGGCGACGACGCCCGTGTCCGGCAGGCGCTGGCGCAGCATGTCGTACATCTCGGCCTCGCCCTGCGGGTCCAGGTTGGCGGTGGCCTCGTCCATGAACAGCCAGTCGGGCCGCAGCAGCAGGGCGCGGGCCAGGGCCAGGCGCTGCTGCTCGCCGCCGGACAGGCGCTGCGCCCAGGCCATGTCCACGTCCAGCTCCTCCACCAGGCGGCCCAGCCCGGCGTCGGCCAGCGCCGCGGCGATGGCGGCTTGCGGATAGGCGCCGATGTCCGCCGGGTAGGTGACGGCGCGGCGCAGCGTGCCGAGCGGGATGTAGGGCTTCTGCGGCAGGAACAGCGTGGTGCCGGCCGGGCGTTCCACGGTGCCGTGGCCGAACGGCCAGATGCCGGCGATGGCGCGGAACAGGGTGGACTTGCCGGTGCCGGAACGGCCGCGCAGCACGGTGGTGCTGCCGGGCTGCAACTGGAAGCTCACGCCGTCCAGCAGCACGGACTGGTTCGGCAGCTCCAGGTGCAGGTTGCGCACCGCGTAGTCCTGTCCGGCAGCGGAGATGACGGCGATGGCACCTTGGGAGGCCTGCATGGCATCCAGGGTGCGGCCGAAGCTGGACAGGCGCGAGACGGTCGAGGCCCAGTCGGCCAGGGAGCCGTAGTTGTCCACCACCCAGGAGGCCGAGGCTTGCACCTCCCCGAACGCGCCCACGACGCGGACGAGCGTGCCATAGCTGAACTGCTTGGCGAAGTAGAGCGGCGCTGCGGCGACGAACGGGAAGATGCCAGCGACCGAGCTGTAGAAGTAGGTGAACGCGTTCACCAGCCGGTTACGGGACATGATGCTGCGCCAATTGGCGACGATGGCGCTGAAGCGGCGGGAGAGGATGCGGCTCTCGTCCGCCTCGCCGTTATACAAGGCGATTCCCTCCGCGTTCTCGCGCAGGCGGACCAGGGCATAGCGGAAGTCGGCCTCAAGGCGCTGGCGGATGAAGCTCAGCCCGACCAACGGCCGCCCGATCAACTGGGCCAGCAAGGTGCCGATGACCGAGTAGAGCAGGGCAACCCAAACCAAGTAGGCGGGGATGCTCACGCCGAACACCGCGATCGGGAAAGACAGTTTCCAGAGGATTCTGAGGAACGAGACCAGCGAAACGACGGTCGTGATGAGGCCGAAGCCGAGGACCAAGCCGCTTTCCACGAAGCTCGCGATGTCCTCGGCGATGCGTTGGTCCGGGTTGTCGTTGCCCAGCGTCTCGGTTTGCAGGCCGATGCGGTAGTAGGCGCGGCCGGACAGCCACTCCGCCTGGTAGTGCGCGGTGAGCCAGCGCCGCCAGCGGATTTGCAGCCATTGCCGCAGGTAGCGGCCGTTGACGAGGATCAGCAACGCCACGGCGATCACCGGCACGAAGCCGGGAATGATGCCGAAAAAGCCATCCGGGCTGCTCTCATAGGTCAGCAGCAGACGCAGGAACGCCGGTTGGTCGTATTGCTGGAAGGCGTTGACCAAAGCGCCGTTGCTGGTGTTCAGCACCACGCTGACCTGGACCAGGAGGAAGTCCGCCGCCAGCACCACCGCCAGCAGCCCGTAGGCCGACCACTTCTCCTCCGAGCGGAGGTAGGGCGAGGCGAGATACCAAACGTCCCGCATGAAGCCGCCGAAGCGGCGCATCAGCGGCTTCGCAGCCGGATCACGCCGCGCGCGTCCGCGGGCTCGACCGGCTTGCCCTTGCGCAGGATGTCGATGCGGCCTGCCTCAGCCAGCGTGACGGCGGCGCGGCGCACCGCGGGCAGCAGCGCCTGCCACGTGGGGGAGAGCGCGCGGGCGGCCTCGCTGGGGCAGATCGACTTGTCCGCGCCGCGCGCCGCCACGAGCCGCAGGATGGTGTCGCAGATGAGGGCGGTGTCGGGGATGCCTGCAACAGGCTGGTGAGACATGGGCTGGAAGCTGACGCATGACGCGGGGCGGTGCAAGGCGCGGCGGGCCAGGTTTACGCGTTGTCACGCTTGCGCCAAGCTGGGCGCTGCAAGGACCTCGTTAACCATTGCCTTCTAAGCTGCGCCGCATGACGGAGCGGCCCAGGCCCGACCTGCCCAGCCAGCCGGCGCCGGAGCGGCTGCAGTTGGAGCACCCCATGTTCACCGCGCTGGGCCGGGTGCGGTTCCGCGCCGGCAGCGACGGCGCGCCCATGATGCTGGTGCGCCTCGGCGAGGGGGAGGCGCAGATGCCGCTGCATTCGCTGCGTCGGCAGTTCGACATCGGCAAGGACACGCCGGACGGCCACATGCTGGACCTGGTCGGCGCCGCGCTGGGCTATGTGGCCTGCCTCAAGCTCGGAGACCGGCTGCCGGCCGAGGTGCGGACCGGCGAGGCGAGCTGGCAGCCTGGTCCGGCGCATGCCCGGCTGGCCACCGCCCGGCTGACCCTGGCCTTGCTGGCCTGGCTGCTGCCGCAGGCC
>CAXTTH010000354.1:0-2690 GCA_964247035.1 uncultured Acetobacteraceae bacterium | reverse complement strand
CGCTGGACGCGCTGGAGGCGGACGTCCCGGCGGCCCACGTGGACATCGGCGTGATCGCCGTGGCCTGCGCCCTGGGCTACCTGGACCTGCGCTTCGCCGCCGAGCCGTGGCGGGAGGCGCATCCCCGGCTGGCGGCCTGGTACGAAGCGGTCGCGCAGCACCCTTGCATGGCCGCCACCGCGCCGGGCTAGGCTGCGGCGTTCCGCCCGGCCGCCTTGCGCGCCACCGCTTCATGAAGCTTTGGCGAAAGCTTCTTAGCTGAATCAGGGCGCCCCGGCCTGCTCCCGCCCTCGCGCCAGCTTCGCAGGCGTCCATGGAAACCATGCGGCTCAATGGGTTACGCTGCGGCTGCCCGCGTCCCCGCGGCAGGCCAGGCCCTTGCCTGGCAGCCCGGGACGGGCTTTCCCCATGATTGACGGATGGTTAACCCAATCATAATCGGGCGGCACAACGAACCCTGGATTGTGCAATGAAGCGGTCTCTCCTGAAGGCGTCCACCGCGTGGGTCGCCGCGGCGTCGCTCTTCCAAGCCGTGACGGCCATGCCGGCCCATGCCGCCGCCGAGCCGGTGGCCACGCTGGCCCCCACGGCCACCTCCGCCGGCGCCGCCCAGGCGCGCGACCCGGCCGCCGCCACGCCGCTGAGCGTGCAGCAGAAGATCGCCCTGCTGCGGCAGAAGGTGAAGTACGTGTTCGTGCTGTTCCAGGAGAACAACTCGTACGATCATTACTTCGGCACCTACCCCGGCGCCAACGGGCTGACCTCCACCTACCCGGGCGCGCTGCCCACCGACCCGTATGCCCAGCCGGCCACCGCGTTCAGCAGCTACGACAGCCTGATCCGCAACGTGGACGGCAGCTACTCCACCGTCTCGCCGTTCCTGACGCCGCGCAGCATCGTCAACCAGGCCGGCAACACGGTGCCGCTCTACCCGGAGGACCTCTACTCGGTCGATCACAGCCATGTCGGCTACGACATCGACTTCCACTACGACGCGGCCACCAAGTCCATGCCGCTGAACGACGCCTACGTGCTGCACCAGGAAGGCCTGCGGTTCTCCGGCAACGCGTCCACCCCCGCAACCGTGGTCAACAGCAGCGGCGTGGCGCCCACCGTGCTGCCGACGCTGCAAGCCAAGCAGAAGGGCTACATCCCCGTCTCGCACTTCGACTGCGACACCGTGCCGTTCCTCTGGCAGTACGCCGACCGCTTCGCCCTGTTCGACAATTTCCACCAGACCGCCATCGGGCCGTCCACGCCCAACGCCATCGCCTTGATCGCGGGGCAGATGGGCGACACCCAATGGGTGAAGCACCCCAGCCAGGCGGACACGGTGAACTTCGGCCTGCCGAACCTCAACGACAACGCGCCCTTCCCCGGCAGCGTCTCCGACAAAGCCGCGATCCAGCCGCCCTACGGCCCAGACGAGGCGACCAACCCCAACTCCCCCACCGGGCCTTTCCTGTCGCTCCCGCCGCAGGTCAACCTCACCTTCGCCACCTCCATGCTGTCCTTCGCGGGCAGCGGCATCGGCGCCGTCATCCGCTCCGACCAGCACGCCTTGGCGGACCTGTCGGACGTGCAGCACGACATCGCGGCCATCGCGGTCAAGAACCCGGTGGTGGACTGGGGCTGGTACCAGCAGGGCTACGGGCCGGAGCCGTTCGACGGCGCCGCGCTCTCCGAAAACGGCGGCGGGCTGGCCTACGCCGCAGCGCCCGCCCATGCGTCCTACATCGTGCACCACAACGGGCCGCAGTATTTCGGCTATCTTGGCGACAACCCGCAGGAGCTGGCGCACATGCACGGCTTGTCGCAGTTCTACGCGGACGTGCAGAACCAGGCGCTCTCGTCCAAGGGCGGGGTGTACTACGTGCGCGGCGGCTACTACAACAACGACGGGCTGAAGCCGATCGACCCGAACCCGGCGGTGAAGGCAGCCTTCCCCGGCAACGACGACCACCCGAACTACTCGGATCAGCAGATCAGCGAGGCGCTGCTGGCCGACTCGGTCAACGCCATCGTGGCCAGCCCATACTGGCCGGACAGCGCCATCATCATCACCTGGGACGAGTCGGACGGCCAGTACGACCACCAGCCCGAGCAGTTCCGCACCTATGGGCCGGACGGCCAGCCCGAAACCGGCGGGCCCCGCATCCCGACCATGGTCGTCTCGCCGTTCGCGGCGGCGCACACCGTCAGCCACGCCTACAGCGAGCACAGCTCGGTCATCAAGTTCATCAACGAGGTGTACGGCCTGACCCCGCTGGCCGACCTGCCGGACGAGCTGGCGGCCCGCGCCGCCGGCGCAGGCAGCGCCGCGTTCAACGGCCCCAACGGCCCGCAGGCCAATCTCGGCCCGGCGGACGACTTCGTGGCGATGGGCGACCTGACCGAGGCGTTCGACAACGACCGGCTGCTGGGCAACGCGGCCCCGCTGCCCGCCTCCTACGCGGCCATCCCGGCCGCCGCCGTCCACAGCCTGCCGCACTACGACGGCGCCGGGTGCACCGCGCTCAGCATCACGCCAACCGACTACCCGAGCGGCTACGCCCTCGGCGCCGAGAACGACCCGCCGCCGATCGACTTCAACCCGCGCCCGGTGCTCAGCCCGGGCAACCCCTATCTCAACACCAACAATAACACCGGCGGCGCATCCACCGGCCCGTGGCCGAACTGAGGTGAGGCTG
>CAXTTH010000353.1:0-2712 GCA_964247035.1 uncultured Acetobacteraceae bacterium | reverse complement strand
AACCAACCAAACCACAACTTGTCATGAACGCTCAAGATGTTCCCGGATGGACACTAAATGTTTAGTCCTGGGATGAGGTGACGGGGACCGAGTTTGAAGGTCTCTGGCGTCGTCGTCCAGGCATGGCAGACGGCTTTGAACGGTGTCTTTCACCGGGAGGCTTTGAGGTGCTTGGCGAAGTTGCAGGCTGACACGAAAGCAAGGACGTGAGCCTTGAGGCTTTCCAGGTCTGGATAGTGGAAGGCCTTGATTGTCGCATCTTTGACGGTGCGGTTCATGCGTTCGGCCTGACTGTTGGTCCACAGATGACATGGCTTGGCCAGCTTGTGCTGGATGCCGTGCTCCTTGCAGACGCGGTCGAAGACAGGGCCGCCGAACATGGCTTCCATGGCTGGGTAACGGCCTCGGTTCTTTGGCAGGTCGGCGAAGGCCATGCCCCGGCCAGCTTCTGACATCCCAGGTACTTCGGCTACTACGACCGGGCACTCACGCTCTACACC
This sequence comes from uncultured Acetobacteraceae bacterium, assembly GCA_964247035.1. Lineage (GTDB taxonomy): Bacteria > Pseudomonadota > Alphaproteobacteria > Acetobacterales > Acetobacteraceae > LMUY01. The sequence goes on along the minus strand of CAXTTH010000353.1, from coordinate 2,212 downwards.
CACTTGTCCGACCGGTTCGGGGTGTTCGCCACCCAGGCGATCTCCTGCGCCCCGCGCGAGGCCGGCTATGTGCTGGACGGGTTGCTGGAGAACGACACGCTGGTCTGGCCGCAGGCCCACGCGACGGACACCCACGGCTTCACCGAGCAACTGTTCGGGCTGTGCGACCTGCTCGGCATCGCCTTCATGCCGCGGCTGAAGGACTTGCCGGACCAGCACTTCTGCAAGCTGGACAAGACCGCCGACTACGGCCCGATCGAGCCCTTGTTCCGGGGCGTGGTGGATGAGGCGCTCATTGCCGAGCAGTGGGATCAGCTCGTGCGGATCACGGCGTCGCTCCGGGACCGCACGGCGCCCGCGCACGTCGTCCTGCAACGCCTCATCAACGCGTCGCCCGCAAATCGTGTTTCCAAGGCGCTGACCGCTTTGGGACGTGCCTGCAAGACGGTGTTCATCCTGCGCTACCTGCACGAAGAGCCGACGCGCCTGGCCATCCAGCGCCAGCTCAACCGCGGCGTGGCCCGTCACTCGCGCGCGCTGGCTGTTCTTCGCCAACAGGGGCGAGTTCCGGGTGGGCGACTACGAAGAGGTGATGAACAAGGCGAGCTGCCTCGGGCTGCTGTCCAATGCCGCCGTGCTGTGGAGCACGGTGCAGATCGAGCGCGTGGTGAGCCGGCTGCGCGCGGGCGGGGCCGAGATCGACCCCGCTGATCTCGCCCACGTCTGGTCGCTGCAGCACGCCCGCATCATCCCGAACGGGACATGCTTCATGGGCTAGGCGCAAAACGAGGTGGTTGAACCGGCGGCAGAATGACCCCGCCAGGCCCTTGCCGTAAATCTCCGCACGGATGCCGCCAGCGGGCCAATCCATTGGCCGAGGGCCGCCCGGCCGCGCAGCGCGCCTTCGCCCATCCCGGCCAGGGCAGCATGGGCAACGAAGTTCTCGGCGACGATGGCGTCGAGTTGTGCGAGGTCGCCGTTCCAGAGCTGGCGCCAAGGTTCAGCGAAGGCGGCGTTGCGGGTGTCGGTCATGGGGCTGCGCCTCTCCCGATGCGAGCGTGACGGGCCGGAACGGCAGGCGACCGTACCTGGACGGACGCGGCGGCAAACGACCGGGCCGTCGCCGGGGCTCCGGTCTCGAATGGGGTTACGTCCGACCAGAAGCGCCGGGTGAACTTGCTGGCGTCCACCTGGTAGGGCCGGTTCCAGGTGAAGCCGACATCCGCGACCTCCTTCATCATGCGCGAGAACAAGCCGAGCAGCGGCAGCAGCCGGAGCGGGACGGCCGTGACCCGCAGCCGGACGCCGATCGCGTCGGCGCCAAGCTTGAGGATCTCGCGCGGGGTGCGGGTTGGCGCGCAGGGCATGTTCCAGACCTGCCCGAAGGCGTCGTCGGGCGCGTCGAGCAGCGTCACCACCGCCCGCGCGACATCAGGCACGTAGGCGAAATCATGCGGCGTGTCGGGCGGCGCAAGCAGCAGCGCCGGCTTGCCGTTCGCGACCCGGCCGAAGCCCGTGCTCCCTATGTGCGACGCAGAAACGCCCGGTCCGTAAAAGTCCGGGCAGCGGAGTGCTGCCACGCGCACGCGGTCCCTGGCTGCCGTCCAGATGCGCGTCACCTCCGTCAGGACCGCACCCTTCTCGCTGGCGGCGCTGAGCGGCATGTCCTCGCTGCGCGCCTCAGTCTGCGGGCCGAGTTGATAGAGGTTGTCGAGGAACACGAGCCGCGCCCCGGCCGCTGCGCACGCCTCGACGATGTTGGCCATGGCCTTGGGCCAGGCCGTGCGCCACACCCGCGCGTCATAAGGGAAGCCGACCGCCAGCACGACCTGCCCAGCCCCCTCGACAGCCCTTTGCACGGCATCCCGCTCAAGGATGTCGCAGGCCGTGTAGGTGGCGCCGCTTGGCAGGTCCGCCGGCCGGGTGCGCTGCGCGATGCGGACGGCGTCGCCCCGCTCCAGCAGGAGCTTGGTGACCGCTCGGCCAATGGTCCCGTGGCCGAAGACGATGGTTCCGCTCATGTGGTGCCCCTTTCGATGTGGCTGGGCGTGTTTTGCAACTAGCTCTTCATGCGCGCCGGCTGCTGGACGAAAGGTTGGCAAGGGCATGAGCGATAGAAAATTGGGCATCAGCGTGGGGATGCTATACGGAATTAGAGGTCGTGTCCCTGGACGTGGTGTAGGAGGCGGTCACCGCGGTGAACCTGGGTAGG
>CAXTTH010000352.1:0-2728 GCA_964247035.1 uncultured Acetobacteraceae bacterium | reverse complement strand
GGCCCGGGTCAACGGCCATTTTGGCCGCATCCTGGCCGAGCGGCTGCGCTTCGTCCAAGAAGTGCCGCCCGCCGTGCCGCTGGCGGAGCTTGGGCCTGCGCCCCCCGGGCCTGCGCCTCTCGTCGCCGGGCTCGCGGCCGGCCCCTTGCACGACGCGCTCGCACGGCTGGGGCAGGCAGTGCGCAGGCGCGGCCAGCGATGAGGGCCGCTGTGGCGAATGGGAGACAGCAGGCAAATTTGCCACACGGCGGCGTTCCAGCGCCGCCGTTTCAGGATTATACAGAGACCACGAGCTTCCTGCATCGCTGGACCCACGATGTCCCACTGTGCCGCGCCTGTCCTGAGCGCCGTCGCGGCCTGCTTGGCCGTGATGGGCTGCGCCGCCCAGGGAACGCCGACGAGCTTTGATGAGGCCGCAAGCAAGCCGGTGGGCAGCCCGGCGCAGGTGATGGCCAGCCAGGAGCCGCCGGCTGCCATCTCGGCCCTCGCCCAGACGCGGGTCCCGCCGCCCCGTCCGGCGCTTTCCGCCCCGGCCGCCGACAAAGCCGCCGTTCTCGCGCTGATGGCGGACATGCGGCGCTCCCTCCCAGGCACCCTGTTGCCGGACGATCCGGCCGCCGCCCGCTCCGCCCTTTCCGCCGCCCGCACCATGATGGACCGGGCGCACGCGGCCATCGACGCCCGCCAGGTCGTGCTGGTGGTGGACCGATCGGCGCAGGTGCAGCGCCTCTGGGTCGCCGTGGCCTATCCCGGGGCGCGGCCGTGGGACGCGCTGGGCGTCGTCCGCGTCAGCACCGGCAAGCCGGGCCGCAAGGAGCATTTCCGCACCCCCGTAGGCGTGTTCGCCAACGACGCGTCCATCCTCGGCTACCGCGCGGAGGGCACCTACAACGAGCACCACATCCGCGGCATCGGCGTGCGCGGGATGCGGGTGTGGGATTTCGGCTGGCAGACCACGGACGACTGGCGCACGCCGGGCGCACTCATGGCCGTCCGCATGGAGATGCACGCGACCGACCCGGCGGCGCTGGAGCCGAGGCTGGGCCGCTGGGACTCGGAGGGCTGCATTCGCATCCCGTCCCGCTTCAACGCCTACCTGGACCATGCCGGGTTGATCGACACCAAGCTGCGGGACGCCGCCGCCACCGACCGCCGCTTCGCCGCCCTGCTGCCCAGGGACGCAATGCCCAGCCCGCTCGCCGGGGCCATGCTGGTGATCGTCGACTCCTCCGAGCCGGGTGCGGCACCTTCTGACCCGGTACGCGCCAACGCCATGGAGCACCCGGACCTGCCCGGCCCCGAGCATGACAGCGCCGGGCCTGACAGCGCCGGTTGAGCATGGTGCGCTTCCTTTTCTTTCTCCCTTGGAGAGAGGGCCAGGGTGAGAGGGGCGGCACGGCTGATTTCGGGCGTGCGGCGCCCCTCTCCCAGTGGGAAAGGGCTTTGCAGCCGAAATGCCATCCTCTGGCCGGCTGCACAGCAAGTCAGGTTGCATGCTAGAGGCGGAGCAGATGCCCACTCTCCTTCATGAGGCGCCCATGCTGACCCGACGCACCTTGATCGCCGCCACTGCGAGCCTGGCCGCTTGGCCCGCCTTGGCCGCGGACGACCGCATGGCCGACCGCGACCTGGGCAGGCCCGACGCCCCGGTGACGATGCAGGAATGGTTCTCGCTGACCTGCACGCACTGCGCTGCCTGGTCGAAAGAGGTGTTCCCCGAGGTGAAGGCCAAGCTGATCGACACCGGCAAGCTGCGCTACGTCTATCGGGACTTTCCGCTGGACCAGGTGGCCCTGACCGCCGCCATGGTGGCGCGCGCCCTGCCGGCGATCCGCTATGAGGCGTTCGTGGCCAACCTGCTCGCAACGCAAGACCGGTGGGCGTTCACACGCGGCGTGAACGCCAACGAGGAGCTGTTCAAGCGCGCCGCCCTGGCCGGGATGCCGCGCGCCACGTTCGACGGCACGGTCGCCGACGAGGCACTGCGGGCCGCCATCCTGAACGAGCAGCAGGTCGGCGTGGACAAGTACAAGGTGGACAGCACGCCGACCTTCGTGGTGGGCGAGAAGTCCCTCCACGGCGGCGAACAGCCCTACGCCACCATCGCCAGCCTGGTCGCCGCGGCGAGCTAGGCGTTGCCCGTCGCGTTCAGCCGGCTGCGCATCGCCGGATTCAAGAGCTTCGCCGAGCCGCAGGTGGTGGATATCCTGCCCGGCCTGACCGGCGTGGTCGGCCCCAACGGCTGCGGCAAGTCCAACGTGGTGGAGGCGCTGCGCTGGGCCATGGGCGAGAGCAGCGCCCGCTCCCTGCGCGGCGGCGAGATGGATGACGTGATCTTCGCCGGCACCGCGGGTCGCCCCAGCCGCAACCTGGCCGAGGTGGTGCTGACGCTGGAGGACGCGGCCGGCGCCGCCCCCCCGCCGTTCCACGAGAGCCACGAATTGCAGATCAGCCGCAAGATCGAGCGCGGCGGCGGCAGCGCGTTCCGGCTGAACGGCCGCGAGGTGCGGGCGCGGGAGGTGCAGACCCTGTTCGCCGACCTGGCCAGCGGCGCGCGGTCCTCCGCCATGGTCAGCCAGGGCCGCGTCGGCGCCATCATCAACGCCCGCCCCGACGAGCGCCGCGCCGTGCTGGAGGAGGCGGCCGGCATCACCGGGCTGCACGCGAGACGGCACGAGGCGGAGCTGAAGCTGCGTGCGGCCGAGGCCAACCTGGAGCGCGCGGAGGA
>CAXTTH010000351.1:0-2733 GCA_964247035.1 uncultured Acetobacteraceae bacterium | reverse complement strand
GCGCTCGTTCTCCGGGCCGGGCTCGTCCTAGCTCCCCGCCACCGGCCGCTGCGCCGTCCGCCCCGGCGCCTTCGCAATCCCGTGGCTGATGAAGTTGACCGCATCGAGCCGGGTCATGTCCTGCAGCTGCAGGAAGTACACGGCGTGGCTCTCCCGCTCGCTGAACAGGGCGACCAGCACGTTGGCGCCCGTCACCTCGTCGCGGCCGGAGCTTTGCACGTGGATGGCAGCGCGCTGCACCACGCGCTGGAACCCGGCGGTGGGCTTCGGGTCCCCCGGGCGCTCGGTGGCGAGGCCGGGCAGGTCCTTGTCGAGGAACTCGCCCAGTTCCTGGCGCAGCTTGTCCAGGTCCACCCCGCACGCGCGCAGCACGGTGGCAGCATCGGTGTCATCGGCCAAGCCGAGCAGCAGGTGCTCCAGCGTGGCGTACTCGTGGCGGCGCTCGCTGGCGAAAGACAGCGCGCGGTGCAGCGTTTGCTCTAGGTTGCGTGACAGCATGGGGGTTCGCTGCTCCTCTATCCGGCGCCTACGTCACGCCGATTGCGCTGGCTTGTCGAGGCTTGGAATGCCGGTGGCACAAGTTTGTCCGTTTTGAGATGGGACTGTCGCAAGCAGTTTGCAGCCCTCATTCTTTCTCGATCGTGCACTGCAGCGGGTGCTGGTTCTGCCGCGCCAGGTCCATCACCTGCGTGACCTTGGTTTCCGCCACCTCGTAGGTGAACACCCCGCATACGCCGACGCCGCGGCGGTGGACGTGCAGCATGATGCGCGTGGCCTCTTCCTGGTTCTTCTGGAAATAGCGCTGTAGCACGTGCACCACGAACTCCATGGGCGTGTAGTCGTCGTTCAGCATCAGGACCTTGTACATGGCCGGCTTGCGGGTCTTCGGCCGCGCCTTGGTCACCACGCCGATGCCGGGGCCCTCGCCGCCGCGCTTGTCCGTGTCGCTCATCAGGGGGTGGCCCGGGCCGCGTGACTGTGCATGGCGGCAGCATATCGGATCGGCGGCAGCCCGGAAAAGGCCCTTGCGCAAACAGGCCCCGCCGAGGCTTGCCCCAAGCGGCAAGGGCCCGGGCAACCGCCCAGGCCCTTCACCCGTTCGGCCAAGCCCTCAGCCGATGCGGCTGAACCTCTCGGCCGCCAGCGAGAGGCGCTCCGCGATCGGGGCGAGCGCCTGCTCGGACAGCTTCATGCCGGTGTCGGTCATCTGGCTGGCCTGCGACACAGCCTTGTCCAGGCTCGTGCGCAGCAGGCTCGATTGCAGCTCCAGGGCGTCCTTGACCGACCGCGCCGAGCTCATCGCCTTGAACGCGGCCATCATGTCGTCCATGGCCGTCCGTGCCGCGGCGGCCAGGCTCTGGCCCATGTCCTGCGCGCCGGCAGCCATGACCTGGCTGGACTGGGCGATGGCTTGCAGGTTGCCGTGCGCGAAGGCGGCCATCTCCTCGGCCGTCATCATGGCCTTCCGCATGCCGTCGCGCGTGGCGGACTGGCTCTGCTCCATGCCGTCCTTCAGGCTGGAGACGGTGCGGCCGATAGCATCCTCGGCAACGTCCCGGACGTTGCCCATCGTGTCGGTGCTCATAACGTCGGTCCTTCTTAGGGAGGTGTTCGCCGTCCCACGGCTGCGTTTGACGACACGCGGCACGTGCGAATTGCTGCGGTGCAGCGCGGCCCCATTACGAAGGTGTGCGGGGCTGGTCAACATCTTTTGTGCAATGCAGCATGCAATTTTGCCCCGCACATGCGCCGTAACGCTAGAGTCGCGGCGTAACCTGCTCAGAATGTGCCCATTTTAACGTGTTGTAAGTGGACATGGGCTATCGCAGCGCACTAGGGTGCATCGTTGAGACGGGGTTGTGGGGCATGATGGCCTGGCTGCGAAGCAGGTGGCGCGCGGCGCTCATGATGCTGGCGCTCGCGGCATGCGTCCGGCCCGCAGCCGCGCAGGTCGGCTCGGAGCGCTACGCCTCCTTCGTCATGGACCCGGCCTCCGGCCAGGTGCTGTCCGCCGCCAACGCGGACGAGCCGCGCTACCCTGCCAGCCTGACCAAGATGATGACCATCTACATGCTGTTCGAGGCGATGCGGGACCGCCGGGTCAGCCTGGACCAGGCCGTGCCCGTGTCCGCCCACGCCGCCGCCATGCCGCCGTCCAAGCTCGGCCTGCTGCCGGGAACCGCGCTGACGGTGCAGCAGGCGCTGCTCGGCCTGGTCACCAAGTCCGCCAACGACGCCGCGGCGGCCTTGGGCGAGCTGATGGGCGGCGACGAGGAGCGCTTCGCCCAGATGATGACGCTGCGGGCCCGCGCCCTGGGCATGAGCCACACCACGTTCCGCAACGCCTCCGGCTGGCCCGACCCGGACCAGGTGACCACGGCGCGGGACCTGGCCGTGCTGGCCCGCCACCTGATCCAGGATTACCCGGACGAGTACCGCTACTTCAGCGTGCCGTCCTTCATGTTCCACGGCCGGCTCATCCCGAACCACGACCGCATGCTGCAGACCTACCCGGGCGCGGACGGGCTCAAGACCGGCTACATCGACGCCTCCGGCTGCAACCTGGTCACCTCGGCCGTGCGCGGGGAGGTGCGGCTGGTCGGCGTGGTGATGGGCGCGTCCAACGGCTACGAGCGCGACACCCACATGGCCGCCCTGCTGGACGCCGGGTTCGACCGCATGGGCGTGCCGGTCAGCCGGGGCGAGCCGCGGCTGCGCGAGCCGCTCCTGGTC
>CAXTTH010000350.1:0-2749 GCA_964247035.1 uncultured Acetobacteraceae bacterium | reverse complement strand
ATGCCCTCCCAGGTGACGGCCGCCCACGCCCCCAGCACCTCGCCGAACGCCTGGCTGATCTCCGGCGCCGTGGTGAAGTCGGCGAACGGGTCATGGGTGGCATAGTAAGCCGCGTTGGCCCGCGCCATGAACGCATCCAGCCGCTCCACCTACGCCGCCAGCACCCGGCGGGAGCGCGCATAGCCGATCAGCCCCAGCCCGGCGATCAGCATCGGCAGCGACAGCAACTGGCCCATGGTCGTGCCGTCGAAGAAGTAGCCCTTGAACGAATCCGGCTCGCGGAACAGCTCCCCCGTGCTGCGGGCGATCGCGTAGCCGACCAGGAACACCCCCGTCAGCGTGCCGAACCGCGCCCGCACCGACTCGCGCCGCGCCAGCAGCCACAGCACGACGAACAGCGCCAAGCCCTCCAGCAGCGACTCGTAGAGCTGGCTCGGATGCCGCGGCTCCGGCCCGGCGTTGGGGAACACCATCGCCCAGGGCAGCCACTCCGGCGCCGGCCGGCCCCAAAGCTCGCCGTTGATGAAGTTGGCGATGCGGCCGAACCCCAGCCCGATCGGCACCACCACGGCCAGCCGGTCGGCGAACCCCAGCAGCGGGATGCGCTGGCGATGGCAGAAGATGACCAGCGCCACCACCACGCCCAGCACGCCGCCATGGAAGCTCATGCCGCCCTGCCACACCGCGAAGATCGAAAGCGGCTCGGCGAGGAAGCGCTCCGGCTGGTAGAACAGCACGTAGCCGAGCCGCCCCCCCAGCACGACGCCGAGCGTGGCCCAGGTCAGGAAGTCGTCGGTCTGCAGCAGCGTCGCCACCGCTGGCGCCCGCAGCGCCAGCCGCCGCATGACGCGCCAGCCCAGCAGCAGGCTGCCGATGTAGGCCAGCGCGTACCAGCGGATGGCGAACGGCCCGACCTGCACCAACGTCGGGTCGAAGCCGGGGAACATCAGCACGGGGATCACAGGTAGGGGTCCGGCGTGGCCAGGTAGTCCGTGACGTAGCGGCGCACGCCTTCCTCCATGACGGTGAACGGCGCGTCGTAGCCAGCAGCGCGCAGCCGGGTGGTGGTGGCCTGGGTGAAGGACTGGTAGCCGGCGCGCAGGCCCGGCGGCATGTCGACGTACTCCGCCCGCTCCGTCACGTCGCAGGCGCGGCACACCGCCTCCGCCAGGTGCTGGTAGGACCGCGCGTTGCCGGTGCCGACGTTGAACAGCCCGCTCACCTCCGGCCGCCCGAGCAGCCACAGCATCACCGCCACCGCGTCCCCTACCCACACGAAGTCCCGCATCTGCTGCCCGTCCGGCACGTCGCGCCGGATGGAGCGGAACAGCTTGGGCGCGTGCCCCGCCAGCACGTCGTCATGCTTGACCTTCACCACCGAGACCATGCCGCCCTTGTGGTACTCGTTCGGCCCATAGACGTTGAAGAACTTGAGACCCGCCCATTGCGGCGGGCGTCGCATCCCCCTCCGCACGGCATGGGCCACCCGCAGGTCGAAGGCGTGCTTGCTCCAGCCATACAGCGTGGTCGGCCGCAGGCCCTCCAGCGCGTCCAGGTCGTCCTCGAACCCGGCGTCCCCGTTGCCGTACGTCGCCGCCGAGGACGCATAGGCCAGCCGCACCCGCCGCGCCACGCACCACTCCCACAGCCGCACCGACAGCGCGACGTTGGTCCGCCACGCCAGGTCTCCGTCAGTGGCCGAGGTATCGCTGATGGCGCCCAGGTGGAACACCATCTCCAGCGGCGGATCGCTCGCCAGGAACGCGTCCAGCTCCTCCGGCGGCACCAGCCGCGCCGGCGGCCGCCGCAGGTTGCGCCACTTGCCGCCGGAGCCGAGCCAGTCCGCCACCACGACCTCATGCCCGGCCTCCGCCAGCGCCGCGTTCAGGTTGGAGCCGATGAAGCCGGCGCCGCCGGTGACCAGGATCATGCGACGGGGTTATAAGCGGCGCGGCAAGGGCAGGAAAGCCGACGCCGCCAAATCCACCCGCTCAGTCTCCGTCGCAGCGCAAGACCTGGACAGGATGGCGCAGCATGGCGTGGTCCTCGTCAGCCGGCTCGGCGACGTGCGCCCGCGCGGCCTGGCCAAGCTGCATGTCGCCAGACAGCCGCCAGAACAAGGCGTGGACGTCGAGGAGCAGCCTCATCCCTCCATGGCGGCCAGCACGTCCTCCGGCAAGGCATCGAAGTCGTCGGCCATCCAAACCTGTCCCCGCAAAAGGCCGAACTGGCGCGGCGCGAGGTGCTCCGGGGTTGGCGGATGAAGCTCGGCGATCACGGCGCCATGCGACGTGACGAGGACGGACGCCCCCTCGCGCACTTGCCGCAAGGTGCGCGTCAGATTGCCGCGCAGCTCGCGCACCCCGATCCGCAACACATGGTTCGTGTCTGCGGGATTAGCCATGACAGCTCCTGCTGAATGTCCACATTATGGGAACACATTGGGCGCGCCCGTCAACGCTGGCGGCATGGTCCTCGTCACGGTCCCGCCGTCGCGCGCCTCAGCCAGCGCCGCCGGTGACCAAGATCATGCGACGGGCTTATAAGCGGCGCGGCAAGGGCAGGAAAGGACGGGACAGATGGAGATCGCGCTCAAAGGCCTGTTCGCCACCCCCGTCGCCGCCATCCAGGTGCCGGACGCGGCCGCCCGCAACGCCCGCCTGGAACGCGCCATCCTCGCCCGGCGCGCCGCCCACCCCTCCCTGCACTCCTCCAACGCCGGCGGCTGGCACTCCGCGCGGGACTTGCC
>CAXTTH010000349.1:0-2767 GCA_964247035.1 uncultured Acetobacteraceae bacterium | reverse complement strand
TGCCCAATCCGTATCCCGAGTACGGCCAGTGTATCCACCGCCTGCTGCAGCACCTTCCGGCCGATCCGGACGGGCGGGAGGCGGCCATCGCGGCCTACCTGCGCCTGGTGGGCGCGCCTGCCGCCATCGCGGCCGAGGTGCTGGCCATCGTCGGCCATCCGGAGCTGGCGGCGCTGTTCGGCCCCGGCAGCCGGGCGGAGCAGCCGCTGGCCGGGGAAGTGGGCGGCCTGGTGATTTCTGGCGTGGTGGACCGCCTGGCGGTGCTGCCGGGCGCGGTGCTGCTCGCCGACTTCAAGACCGGCCGGGACGCGCCCGCTGACCCCGCCGCGACCCCCGTGCTCTACCTGCGCCAGCTCGCCGCCTATCGCGCCCTGCTGCGCCAGGTGTTCCCGGACCGCCCGGTGCGCTGCGCCCTAGTCTGGACCCGCACCGCCACCGTGATGCCGCTGCCGGACGCGCTGCTGGACGGCCATGCGCCCGGCTGTGCTTCATCAGGCCGCGCTTGATCGACTCGGCGGCGAAGCCCACCTTGGGGTCAGCTTAAGGAGAGAACGCATGAGCCAGAACACCGTCGCCGTCAGCGACGCCAGCTTCAAGACCGACGTGCTGGATGCCACCGGCCCTGTCGTGGTTGATTTCTGGGCGGAGTGGTGCGGCCCCTGCAAGGCGATCGGCCCGGCGCTGGAGGAGATCGCCGCCGAGTTCCAGGGCAAGGTCAAGATTGCCAAGGTGAACATCGACGAGAACCCGATGACGCCGACCACCTACGCGGTGCGCGGCATCCCGACGCTGATCCTGTTCAAGGACGGCAAGCCGGCCGACACGATGGTGGGGGCGCGGCCGAAGAGCCAGCTCAAGGCCTGGGTGCAGGGGGCGCTTTGAGGGAAGGGGATCGGGGGCCCCGCCCCGATCCGCGCCAGACGGCTCGGTGCAGCACGCGGCTGAACAGGCTCGGTTCACGCTGCAACTGGCATGGCGCCAACGACCTTTCCCACCAACCCAAACACCCCGCGCACCGTCATGCCCGGACTTGATCCGGGCACCCACGCGGAAGCGGCCAGTGATGTCAGCCGAAGCTGAAATCCGTCGCTTGCATTGGCGATAGCCGGTTGTGCAACCCCGGCGTGGGTGGCCGGCTCAACCCTCCGCTGCCTTTCCACGTGCGAAGCGCTCACGCGAAACCTTTGGCTGCTCCACCCGGCCACGGCAAGGGATGCGTCAGCAAGCAAGGCTGCTGGCATAAGGGCCAACGATGCTCATCCCAGCGGCTGGACACGCCCCGGCCACTCCGGCTTTCGTGGCAGCACGCGCTCCATGACAAGGGATGGCTGCCCCAAGTAAACAGCCGTCTCCTTGAACCGGTATCCAACGGCCTCCGCCAACCGAGTCGATGCCGCATTGGCCGCCATGATGCCGCAGAACGTGCAACGCGCGACCAGGTGGCGATCGCCCCACTCATGAAGCGCCTGCATGATCTCCGTTGCGTAGCCTTTGCCGTGCCTGTCAGCGGCCAGCCACCAGCTTGCTTCAGGCAGGCCCCGCCGCGAGACGAAGCTGTCCCGGCGGGCATCGACAAACCCCATGGCGCCGATGAAATCGCCCGTCGCCTTTTCCTCGACCGCCCACATGCCATACCGCCGCAAGCTCCAGTGGCCGACAGCGGACGTGATGCGGCCCCAGGCATCCTCCTCCGTCATCGGATGGCCAGTCGTGTGCCGGAAGACATCGGGGTGCTGACGTAGGGCGACGTAAGCGGGAAGGTCCTTTGCTTCGTATCCCCTCAAGCGGCACCGTGCCGTTTCCAGCGTGGGAATGAGGACAGCCGTGCCAGTCATGTCGCCCGCTCCCTGCTGGCCCCGCGGCCGTCAGCCAGCATGGGCCATCCGGCCGCAATGGCTCGAATGCCGGGCGACCGTGCACGGGCCGCCATGGCGCCTGCTCAATGGGATGCCTGCTATCGAACGCGACGCAGGCTTAGGCGGCGCGGGCCTCGACCTGCCGCGGCCAAGGCGCACCGTCAAGCGCGCGCCAAGCGGTGCCGCGCCCTACAGCCCCGACTTCACGTCGTTCGCGCCGCGGCTGATCGCAGCCCCGGTGGATTTCACGTCCTGCCCGACCCCCGCCGTCGTGTTGCAGGCGCTCAGCATCAAGCCCATCACCATGGCCAAGGCGAGCCCGAGCAGGCCAGAGGCCGGACGGCCCGGAACGGTCAAGGTGCGCATATCGTTCGGCTTCGGCATGTTCAAACCCCATGTTGGACTCGCGCGATCATCGTCGCGGAACCATGGTTGCACCGAAACTACGGCGCGCCAAGCTGCCGCTCCGGCTCCGCCCGCTGGAACGCGTCGAGCGCCCGGCAGGACGCCGCGATGCGATCCAGCGTCGGCATGGCGCCCACGTCCAGCTTGAACACCCGCACCCCCATCAGGCAGCTCATCAGGCAGAGGTCGGCGAACGTCGGCGCGTCGCCGTGGCAGAACGCGCCGGTTGCCGCATCCCCGGCCAGCCGCGCCTCCAGCACCCGCAGCCCCTCGCCGAACCACTGCGTCTGCCAGGCCTTCCAGCGCGCCGCGTCGAAGCCTTCCTGCTCCACCAGGTAGCGCCGCACCCGGGGCACGATCAGCGGGGGGCTGGCCGCCGGCATCGCCGCGTCCACGGTCGTCTTCTCGCTGGTGGATGCAGTCATCCTGCGGCCGCTTCCTTTCCCGCAGCCGGATCGCCTGGTCTCGCTCGACACCGCGCAGAAGAACCACGCACAAACCAACAC
>CAXTTH010000348.1:0-2767 GCA_964247035.1 uncultured Acetobacteraceae bacterium | reverse complement strand
GGTCGGCGGCGCGGGCCAGCCGCAGCCCGGTCAATGTGCCGAACACCACGCCGAGCGCGTCCACGCCCAGGGCCAGCAGCCGGGTGCGGCGCAGCAGCTTGAGTACCCAGGGGTCCTCGGTCACGACGCCCGCCGTCATCTCGAAGCGGAACTTGGCCGACCAGGCGACCAGCGGACGGAACAGCAGCTGGTCGTAGGCGAGGATCACCGCCAGCATGGCCAGGATGGCGTAGCCCACCGCGGCCACGTCCTTGCGGTCGAGCGCGGTCGCCACGTAGGAGCCGATGCCGGGCAGCTTCCAGGTGGTGTCCCCCACGCTGACCGCTTCGCTGTATACGACGAAGAACCAGCCGCCCGACATCGACATCATGGTGTTCCACACCAGACCGGGCATGGCGAACGGCACCTCCATGCGCCAGAACCTCTGCCATGGCGACAGGCGGAACGCGGTGGCGGCCTCCGCCAGGTCCGCCGGCACGGTCTTGAGCGACTGGTAGAGGCTGAACGCCATGTTCCAGGCCTGGCTGGTGAAGATGGCGAAGATGGCCGCCAGCTCCGCCCCCAGCACCCGGCCGGGGAACAGCCCCATGAAGAACACGACGGTGAAGGTGAGGAAGCCGATGACCGGCACGGATTGCAGGATGTCGAGGATCGGCACCAGGATCTTGCCGGCCCGCCGGCTCTTCGCGGCCCAGGTGGCGTAGGTGAAGGTGAACAGCAGCGAGCAGGCGACGGCGGCGAACATCCGCATGGTGGTGCGCAGGGCGTAGCCGGGCAGGCAGGCCGGGTCGAGGCTGATCTCCGCCACCTGGTCCAGCGGCACCACCGTGCTGCGCGCGCCGGTGGCGAAGGCGAACAGCAGCCCGCCGATGCACAGGATGGCCGCGAGGTCGAACAGGTTGGGCAGGCGGCGCACCGATGCGAAGCCGGGGGCGAAAGCCGGGAAGATGGAGCCGGACATGGGCGATCCTCGGCGGGTGGGACTCTCCCGTGCCCTTAGCGGGGCGGCTGCGCGGTGTCACGCAAGGAGGCGGCGGCTTGCCGGCCGGGGCGGTTGCGAGGCGGAGGGCGTCAAGTCGCATCCAGAGGCAGCTCGCGCTCAGTGCGCCGCCGCCCAGCTCGTCCCCTTCCCCGTCTCCACCACCAGCGGCACGGACAGCGTCACGGCGTTCTCCATCACCGCCTGCGCCACCTCCGCCAGGGTGTCCGCCTCTGCCTCGGGCGCCTCGAACAGCAGCTCGTCATGCACTTGCAGTAGCATCCGCCCCGTCAGCCCGGCGGCGGCCAGCGCCGTGGGCAGCCGCACCATCGCGCGCTTGATGATGTCCGCAGCTCCGCCCTGGAGCGGCGCGTTGCTGGCCTGGCGCTCGGCATAGGCGCGCCTGGACGGGTTGCGGTCGGCGATGCCGGGCACCCAGCAGCGGCGGCCGAACGGGGTCAGCACGTAGCCGAAGGTGCGCGCCTCCTCCCGGGTCAGCTCCATGTAGGCGCGGATGCCGGGGTAGCGCTGGAAATAGGCGTCGATGTAGGTCTTGGCCTCGCCCGCGTCGGTGCCGAGCTGGCGGGCCAGGCCGAAGGCGCTGATGCCGTAGATGATGCCGAAGTTGATCGCCTTGGCCCGGCGGCGCACCAGGCTGGTCATCTCGGCCATCGGCACGCCGAACACCTCCGAGGCGGTGCGGCTGTGGATGTCCTGCCCGGTGGCGAATGCCTCGCTCAGCGCCGGCACGTCGGCCACGTGGGCCATCAGCCGCAGCTCGATCTGCGAGTAGTCCGCACTCACCAGCACGTGGCCGGGCGCTGCCACGAAGGCGCGGCGGATGCGGCCGCCCTCCTCCGTGCGGATCGGGATGTTCTGCAGGTTCGGGTCGTTGGAGGAGAGCCGCCCGGTGGTGGTGACGGCCATGGCGAACGTCGTGTGCACCCGCCCCGTGGCGGGGTTGATCTCGCTCACCAGCGCGTCGGCATAGGTGGATTTCAGCTTGGACAACTGGCGCCATTCGAGGATGCGGCCGGGCAGCTCGGCTCCCGCGTCCGCCAGGGCCTGGAGGGTGGCCGCCTCCGTGCCCCAGGTGCCGCTGCTGGTGCGGCGTCCGCCGGGCAGCTTCATCTCGTCGAACAGGATCTCGCCCAGCACCTTGGGGCTGCCGAGGTTGAACGGCCGGCCGGCCAGGGCGTGGATGTCGGTCTCGGCGGCGGCCATGCGCTCGCCGAAATCGGCGGACAGGTGGCGCAGCTCCTCCTCGTCCACCCGGATGCCGGCGGCCTCCATGTCGGTCAGCACGGGAATCAGGCGGCGCTCAAGCTGCTCGTACAGCGCCGTGGCGTGCGTCTCGGCCAGGCGGGGACGCAGGGCCTGGCGCAGCCGGAATGTGCAGTCCGCCTCCTCGGCCACGTGCGCCGCCGCGCGCTCCACCGGCGCGTGGGACAGCCAGAGCCGGGCGCGGCCGGTGCCGGTCGCGGAGTCCAGCCCCGCCCCCCCGTGGCCCAGGTGCAGGCGGGACAGCTCCTCAAGCGTGTGCGGGTGCGCGCCGGCGTCCTGCGCGTAGGACAGCAGCATGGCGTCGTCCACCGGGGCCGCCGTGGCGAACCCGGCGCGGCGCAGCGCGTGCAGCCCGGCCTTGGCGTCGTGCAGCACCTTGAGCACGCCGCCGTCCGCCAGCACGGGGACAAGGGCTGCCTGCACCGCCGCCAGCGCCATCTGCTGCGCCGGCCGGTCCAGGTCGCCGACATGCCCGAGCGGCACGTAGCAGGCCTGGCCCGGCGC
>CAXTTH010000347.1:0-2782 GCA_964247035.1 uncultured Acetobacteraceae bacterium | reverse complement strand
GAGCCAAGCCGGCCTGGCCCATGCGGCCCGCTCCGCCCGTCAGGCCCGGGCCGTGATCCGCACCGGCAGGGTCTCGTAGCCGTTCACGAAGCACGAGTAGACCCGGCGCGGCTCGTCCATGACCTCGATGCGGCCGAACCGCTTGAGCGTCTCCTCCCACACGATGCGCAGCTGCATCTCCGCCAACCGCTCGCCGACGCAGCGATGGATGCCGAAGCCGAACGAGACGTGCTTCCTCGGCCGGGCCCGGTCGATGATGAAGCGGCCAGCCTGCTCGATGGCGTCCTCGTCCCGGTTGCCCGAGATGTACCACATCGCCACGCGGTCGCCCTTGCGGATGAGCTGGCCGCCCAGCTCGGTGTCCTCGGTGGCGGTGCGGCGCATGTGGGCAAGGGGCGTCTGCCAGCGGATGATCTCGGGCGCCATGGAGGCGACCAGCGCCGGGTCCGCCAGCAGCTTGGCGTACTGGTCCGGGTTCTGGTGCAGCGCCAGCAGCCCGCCGGTGATGGAGTTGCGCGTCGTGTCGTTGCCGCCGACGATCAGCAGCGTGAGGTTGCCGAGGAACTCCATGGGCTGCATCCCGCGGGTGGCGTCCGCGTGCGCCAGCATGGACACCAGGTCGGGCCGGGGCGGCGCGTTCACCCGCTGGTTCCACAGCACGGTGAACTCGGCCAGGCAATTCCGCAGCGCGGCCCTGCGCGCCTCGATCGTCTCGGGGCGGTCGAAGGCCTCCTCCGAGGTCATCTGGTCCGACCACCAGGTCAGCTTGCGCCGCTCCTCCCAGGGGAAGTCGAACAGGATCGCCAGCATCTGCGTGGTCAGCTCGACGGAGACGCGGTCCACCCAGTCGAACGTCTCGCCCACGGGCAGCTCGTCCAGCAGGCTGGCGGCACGGGCGCGTATGCTGCCCTCCATGCCTGCCAAGGCGGCGGCGGTGAACATCGGGCTGACGGCCGCGCGCTGGGCGTCGTGCTTCGGCGGGTCCATGCCGATGAACATCGGCATGACGAAGTCGGCCGTCGGGTCGCGCAGGGTGAAGCCGCCGTTGCCGACATCGGACGAGAACACGGCAGGGTTCGACTCGACCTGCAGGATCTCCTTGTAGCGGCTGACGGACCAATAGGGGCCGAACCGGCTGGACCGGCAGTGATGCACCGGCGCCTCCTTGCGCAGGCGCTCGAAGAACGGCAGCGCCGCGCCTGCCTGGAACAGGCGCGGCTGGGCCGGGTCCAGCTCGTCCAGCGGCAGGCCGTAAGCCTCCGAGGCGGCGTCAAGCGTGGCCAGGTGCATTGTTCGTCTCCCGTTGCGCGCCAGCCTCGGCCGGGCCGGTGGGGCGGAGCAAACGCCTGCCCCGCCGGCAAGTCCAGGCCCTGCTCAGCGTGCCCCGCCGGTGAGGGCGGACAGGTCCACCCCGTTCACCAGCAGCCGGTCGCGGTCCACCGTCAGCAGCCAGGTGGCTTGGCTGCCGTTGGTCTTGGCGATGCCTTTGAGGAAGATGATCACCGGCACCGCCTGCTGCATCGCCGGGTCCTCCTGCGCGCGGGCCAGCAGGCCGTCCAGCCCGTCCGCGGTGAACTCCGCCTGGCCGGTCACGGCGCTGGGGCTGGTCAGCACGAACTTGCCCGTGCCGCCCAGCCGCGCTTCGGCCACTTGCAGCGCCAGCGAGTCGAAGCCGAACTGGATGCCGCCCTGCGCGAACAGCGCCTGCAAGTCCGGCCCCACGCGATCTCCTGGCCGATCCCGCGGCGCGGCGTTCGGCCCGCGGACCGGCGGCTCCGTCGCGTCCAGGCCCGCCTTGGTCAAGGCCGCGACGCTCAGGTTGGACACGGTCGGGTGGATGGCGAAGTGGGACGGCACGTAGGCCGCCAACTGCGGCGGCAGGTCGTCGAGCGCCAGCCCGTCCAGCGCCAGCGTCATCTCGGCATCCAGCGTGGCCTGCGGCGCCGTGCCGCCCAGCATGATCTCCAGCCTGTCCAGCGACCCGGCGTGGCCGCCGGCGGCGAACTTCAGCCCCTCGATCGTCTCGTCCACCCGCGCGCCCGTCAGCAGGTCGCGCGTGTCTTTCAGCACCGTCCGCAGCGTCGCCCGTTCCGCGGGCGTCAGCTCGGGCGGGTGGCGGCCACCGGCCTTGGTCTCCAGGCTGAACTTGCTGACCTGCTGCAGCAGCGGGGCCAGCGCCGCATGGGCCAGGCCGGACACGGACGTCACGACGTGCAGCCGGCTCGCCGCCAGGGAAAGCTGCGTGCCGTCCGGCAGCTCCGAATGCGACGCGTAATCCTGCGCCGTGCCGTCGGACAGCAGGTTGACGTGCGCCGGGTCGGTCGGCTCCGTGCTGGACACGCCGGTGAAGCGGCCGAGATGGGTGACGGCGGCGGCGGTGTCGCCCTCCCGCAGCACGTCCAGCGAGGCGATGCTGGTCGTGGTGCTGGTGGGGCTCGCCAGCGCGGGGTCGAACGTGCCGTTGGAGTCCTGCTGGCCGAGCTTGACGGTGTAGGCCACGGTCTCGTCATGCCGGCCAGCCGGGCCCGGGTTCTTGGCGCCTGGCGGGTCCGGCACGCTTTGCGCCGCGGTGAAGGTGAACTCCGCCGGCAGAAGCTGGTCCGTCAGCGACCACAGCGTGCCGTCGAGCGGCTTGGCGTTGGCGGTGAACGCGGCGTCCGGCGGCTCGATCCGGGCCACGCCGAGCGCGGCGAGCGGGATGCGGACCAAGTAGTGATCGCCGTCCGCGGTCAGCTGCACCGGGCGATGCGGCAACTTCGCCCCCGGCAGCAGCGCCCGGTGC
>CAXTTH010000346.1:0-2794 GCA_964247035.1 uncultured Acetobacteraceae bacterium | reverse complement strand
GCCCGGCGGCCGGCAGCGCGGGCTCGTCCGGGCTGCCGAGGGCTGCCAGCAGCGCCGTGCGCAGCGCCGCCAGCTTGCGGTCGTTCTCGATCTTCAGGCCGAACACGTCCTTGACATAGAACACGTCGACCGCGCGCACCCCGTAGGTGGTCACGTGGGCGGAGGCGATCTGCAGGCCCTGGCCGCTGATGGCGGCCGTCACGTCGTGCAGCAGGCCCGGCCGGTCGCGCCCGTTCACCTCCAGCACCGTGTGGGTATGGCTGGCGCGGTTGTCGATCACCACGCGGGGCGGCACGTGGATCGCCCGCATGCGCCGGCCCAGCAGCGCATCCCCCACCCGGCGCATCTCGGAGGCGAGCTGCAGCCGGCCGGAGAGCGCCTGCTCCACCAGCACGGACAGCCGGGCCAGCCGGTGCGGCGCATCGAACGCGCCGCCCGCCGCGTCCTGCACCCAGAACGTGTCGAGTGCCATGCCGTTGGTCAGCGTATGGATGCGGGCGTCCACGATGGACGCGCCGGCCACCGCCAGCGCCCCGGCGATCCGGCTGAACAGCCCGGCATGGTCGCTGGTGTAGGTGGTGATCTCCGTCACGGCGCGGGCGGGCAGCGGCTCGGCCTGCACCGTCAGCGGCGCGCCGGTCGCTTGCGCCTCGCGCACCAGCCGGGCGTGGCGCAGGTGCGTCTCGGGGTCGAAGCCCAGCCAGTAGCTTGGATAGCCCAGCCCCAGGAAGTAGTCGCGGTCGGGCGCCGTCCAGTCGGTCATGGCCGCGGCCACCGTCTGCTTGGCCCGCGTCACCCGCACGTCGCGTTCCGTGGTGGCCAGGCCGCCGGCCAGCACTTCCGCCACCCGGGCGTACAGCTCGCGCAGCAGCGTCGCCTTCCAGCCGTTCCATACCCGGGAGGACACGGCGCGCATGTCCGCCACCGTCAGCACCAGCAGCAGCTTCAGCCGCTCCGGCGACTGGATGGTCTCCACCACGTCCAAGATGGTCTTGGGATCGTCGATGTCGCGCTTGAATGCGGTCTGGCTCAGCAGCAGGTGCTGCAGCACCAGCCAGGACACCATCTCGGTCTCCTCGCCTGACAGCCCAATCATCGGGCCGATGGCGAGCGCCAGGTCCGCCCCCAGCTCCGAATGGTCGCCGCCGCGCCCCTTGGCCAAGTCGTGCAGCAGGGCCGCCACGTACAGCGCCCGACGGGATTGCAAGTCCTCCATCAGCGCCGTGGCGATCGGCGCGGCATCGGCCAGCTCGCCGCTGTCCAGCGTGTCCAGCACCCGGACCGCCTCGATGGTGTGCTCGTCCACGGTGAACACGTGGTAGGTGTCGAACTGCATCTGGCCCACGATGCGCGCCCAGTCCGGGATGTAGCGGCCGAGGAAGCCGCTCTCGTTCAGCACGTGCAGCCAACGCGCGCCGTCCTTGCCTGTCGTCAGCAGGTCCAGGAACGCCTCGGCCGCCGCCGGGTCGCCGCGCAGGGCGGTGGCGCTGCGCTCGTGGCGGATCAGGGCGCGGATGGCCAGCGGGTGCAGCTCCAGCTGCCGGTCCCGCGCCACCTGCAACATGCGCAGCATCTGCAACGGCTCGGCGCGGAAATCCCGCCCGGGGGCGGCCAGCAGCTTGCCGTCCGCCAGCACGAAGCCCTGGGCGAGCAGGGCGCCGTCCGTCACCTCCTCCAGCGCCGGCGGGCCGAGGGCGGCGCGGACGATGGCGGGCTCCATCACCGCCGTCATGCGCGTCACGTCGCGCGCGGTCAGGAAGTAGTGGCGCATGAAACGCTCCACGCCGTCCTGCCGGCCGTGCTTGGTGTAACCCATGCGCGCGCCCACCACCGGCTGCATGTCGAAGGTCAGCCGCTCCTCGGCGCGCCCGGCGATGTAGTGCAGGTGGAAGCGCACCGTCCACAGGAAGTCCCAGGAGCGGCGGGCGTGCTTGGCCTCCCGCTCCTCCAGGATGCCGCCGCCGGGGCTGTGCGGCCCCACGAGGTCGCCCATGACGCGGGTGTCGAACACGTAGCGCGCCATCCAGTACATGGTCTGCAGGTCCCGCAGGCCGCCGCGCCCCTCCTTGATGTTGGGCTCGACCAGGAACGGGCTCTCGCCGAAGCGGCGGTGGCGCAGGTCGCGCTCGGCCTGCTTGGCCTCGATGAAGTCCGCGGTGCGGGCGGCGCAGGCGGCGGTGAAGCGGCGGGCGAACTCCGCGTGCAGCGCCGCGTCGCCCGCGAGCAGCCGCGCGTCGATCATGGAGGTGCGCACCGTGACGTCCCGCTCGGCCTCGGCGATGCACTCGCCGACCGTGCGGGTGGCGTGGCCAACCTTCAGGCCGAGGTCCCACAGGAAATACAGGCTGAACTCGACGGCGGCCAGCGTCTCGGCGGCAGGGTGCTCGGGCGTGATGAACAGCAGGTCGATGTCGCTGAACGGCGCCAACATGCCCCGGCCGTAGCCGCCAGTGGCCACCACGGCGAGCGGCGCCTGGGTGCGCAGCGCTGCCCGGGCATAGCCGTAGAGCGCCGCCACGACCCCGTCCGTCAGCTCGGCGAGCAGGCGGGCGCTTTGCAGGCCGGTCAGTTGGCAATGCTCGAACTCGTCGCGGACGTGCTGCTGGATGCGCGTCAGGTGGCGGCGGAACGTGGCCAGGGCTGCATCCCGCCGCAGCCCGCCATCGGGCGCGCGCACCTCGGACAGGGCGTCGTTCAGGGCCGCGGCACCGCCGGGCGCTTCGGAGAGGGATGTGTTGGTCAGCATTCAGTCGATGATAGCCTCAGAGTTTTCAATTGATACAGTATCTCCAGC
>CAXTTH010000345.1:0-2806 GCA_964247035.1 uncultured Acetobacteraceae bacterium | reverse complement strand
CCTAAATTGCCGAGTGTTTCTCAGCAGCCCGCTAGAGCGTGATGACATTTGGTTGCTTCGCCAAATGCCTGAATCGCCCTTTCAAATTAAGCGAGGGCGGGATGCCTGAGCGGACGCGATGTCATCACGCCCTAGGCGCCCGGCCGCCACGAAGGCAACGCCTATGTTGGCCGGGAGCGCGAGTGAACGCTCGCAGCCGGACGGCCCTGGCCGGCCCACGGGTCTGCGACCCGCGGATGGTAGTGGCCGTCGCGCTTCGAATAGCGGAACGACTCGAAGTCCATCCGCAGCGCACCCGGCGAAACCACCTTCAGCAGCAGGTCAGCGAGCGGCTGGAACTCCGCCTCGAAATGCGTGCTGGACTTGACGACGATCAGCCGTTTCGCCTGGAGGTCGATGCCGCAGCCGCTGAACGCGTCCGTGCCGTAAACCTGCTGGCGGATGCTGTTGACCAGGATGTCGATGCCGCCATGGCGCAGCCAGACGCTCAGGCCCATGGGCGCGCTGTTGCCGAAGGCTGACTGCCTGTGCTCGGGAGCCACGGCCATGACTTCGACCTCGAGATCGACCGGGTCTCCGGAGGCCGGGCCCGCCTTGCCGCCCAGGCGCACCGGGAAGCGCGCGCCCACCCCGGCGTCGGCGCAGATGCGCGCCACCGCAGGGTCGTGGAACGCGCCGATGGCGGCGTCCCGCAAGCCGCGCGCGACCATGGCGCGCAGGAAGAACGTGCTGTCACCGGGCGCCCCGCCGCCGGCGTTGTCGCTGTAGTCTCCCAGCACCACCCGGCCCTCGCTGGCGGCTGCGCGGTCCAGCGCCTCCGGGATGCCGGGCAAGTGCAGCAGGAGCGCGTCGCGTTCGGCATACAGCCGCCCGGCGATGGCCAGCGCCTCCCGGGTGGCGAGGTCGGTGTCGCCATCGGCGTAGACCAGGGCGCGGGTGCCGACATCGGCCACGTCGCCCCAAGGAAAGCCGTGCGCGATGCTGGCGGACAGGACTCCCGGCCGCTGCTCGGCAGCCCGCAAGTCCGCCACGATCTCTCGCATCGGCGAATGGAAGGTCGGATAGAAGCCGACCATGCGCGTATCGGCCATGGCCGCGACGGGTGACACTTGGCCTGACGCCGTTCGACGGCAGATGTCAAACACCTCCTCCGCCCGCTCGGCCCCGTCGATGTGCGGGTATTCCTTGAAGATCACGATCACGTCCGCATGGCGCAGCATCGCGTCAGTGAGGTGGCAGTGCGGGTCGATCTCGACCCCGATGACGCTGCCGGGCAGCAAGGCCCGCACCCGGGTGACGAGATCGCCCTCGCAATCGTCATAACCGTCGGCGATCATCGCGCCGTGCAGGAACAGCAGCACGATGTCGATCGGCCCGGCATCCCGCAGGTCGGACAGGATCGTGTCGCGGAGGCCTTCATAGACCGAGCGGACCGTGTTGCCCGCCGGCTGCGCGAAAGCCGAGATGCTTTCGGCCACCGTCCAGCCCGCCGCTTCAGAGCGGGTGCGCCAGATCGCCAATGGCGAGCCGGAGGCGTCCCGGTCCATCGACGCGTCCCGCCTGATCCCGCGCTCCCCATAGGCGGACTGCCCGGTCGGGAAAGGCGCGAAGCTGTTGGTCTCTGTGATCAAGGAGGCGATGAAGACGCGCATGGGCGATCTTTCAAGTTCAGGGATCGCGGTGGTTTGCGTGCAGCTTGGCAGGATACGCTGGGATCAGCCTGGCATGGCTGGCAAACAATGATCCCATGCAGGATCATTAATCCCAAGTGATTGTCAACCGGTTGCACCTGCTGGTCACTCACGTTGCGACAGGCTGTTCCCAGGACCAGGTCTGGCCTAAAACGGTTGCGGGAGAACGGCAGTGCCAGTGCAAGAGGATCTACAGGACGCGCGACTTGGTGGGGGGCTTGACGGGTCCCGCATCACCCTGGGGATGCGGTTGAGGGGGTGGCGGCTGCGCCATGGGCTGACCTTGAAGCAGATGAGCGCCCGGACCGGGGTGCCATTCTCGACCCTCTCCAAGGTCGAGCACGACCGGCTGACGCTGACATACGAGAAGCTGCATGTCATCAGCGAGCGGCTCGACATCCCGATATCCGCGCTGTTCGCAGAACCTGAGCATTCCAGCGCCAGCACCGCCAACAGCCGTCGCAGCCTGGCAAGCCGCGCCAGCGCCTTGCACGTCCAAACCCCGATCTACGATTATTTCTACATGTCGCCCGAGCTGCGCAACAAGGCGATGATCCCGATCGTATCGCGCGTCAAGGCACGCACCCTGGAGGAGTTCGGTGACTTGGTGCGCCACCGGGGGGAGGAGTTCTTCTACGTTCTTGAAGGACGCGTCGCTGTCCACACGGATTTCTATGACCCCGTCGTGCTCGCAGTTGGCGAAGCGGTCTACATCGACAGCACCATGGGCCACGCTTATGTCCTGGCGGAAGGGTGCGACAGCGCAACGGCGCTGTGCGTCTGCTCCACCTCTCAGGAGGAGCTGGTGAGCAACGCGGTGGCGCTGAAGCAGCGCGTGGCCCATCCTGCCAGGGACGTGAGCGCCAAGCGCACGCGGCCCGGCCGGCCACGGGCCAGCCGGCCCTTGGCAACCTGCTGACCTGGCGCAGGCAGATGACGGCGCAGGCGAGCGTAGCGAGGGCGAGATGCAGCTCGGCGCGTCGCTCGCAGCGCACCGTCAGGCGCCGGAGCTGGTTCAGCCAGGCGAAGGTGCGCTCGACCACCCAGCGGTGCCGTCCCGGCTTCTGGCTGCTCTCGCTGCGGTGCTGTGCGATGCGGGGCTTGCTGCCGTGGGC
>CAXTTH010000344.1:0-2811 GCA_964247035.1 uncultured Acetobacteraceae bacterium | reverse complement strand
CCCCCTGCGCGATCTCCACCGACCCGGCGCGCGACGCCTCCCTTGTCTGCGTAGTGGAAGGCGTGGGCGACCTGTGGGCGCTGGAGCGGGCAGCGGTGCACCGTGGGCTATATCACGTCCTCGGCGGCACCCTCTCCGCGCTGGGCGGGATTGGGCCAGAGGACCTGAACGTGCGGCCGTTGCTGGCCCGGGTGGCGGAGGGCGGCGTGGCGGAGGTGATTCTCGCTCTATCCGCCACCGTAGAGGGCGCCAGCACCGCACACTGGCTGGCGGAGCGGCTGCATCCGGCAGGGGTGGCCGTCAGCCGGGTCGGCCACGGCGTGCCGATCGGCGGCGCACTGGACGTGCTGGACGACGGCACCCTGAGTGCGGCTCTGAAGGCGCGACGTCCGGCCTAGAGGGTTTGCATGCCTCTTTCAGCCTGCGAAACCCTTTGGCCGAACGGCTTCGTAACGAGCACAAAGCCTCATCCGGGACCAGCATCGTATAGCGATGCCTGAGCCGTTACGGCATAATTTTCCAGAAACAGCGCATGCAGGCAAGCAGGAGCAATCCGACGTTGCAGTTCGGCGCAGGTTCTGGCTCGCAACCCAATCTGCGACCCGCAGCGTCTGGTCTTCATCAACAAAACCAGCACCTCGACCAAGCTGGCCGGCCTGCAAGGCCAAGCTAAAAGTGGCCAATGCTGCCGGGTCACATGGGAACTAGCTGACGCCCTCACCGGCGCTGTGATTGGGCAGCATGATGGTGCGTGTGGTTCCAAACAGACCAATGAACCACTGAAGTTGACCTGGTTTGGTGGAGCCCTTGAGGCTTACAAATAGAGGCTTCATAATGCCCAGGACACGCCCACCTTACTCGCCCGAGTTCCGCCGGCAGATGGTCGATCTGGTCCGCGCCGGTCGCGATCTGGCCGACCTTGCCCGCGAGTTCGAGCCAACGTCGCAGTCCATCTGCCACTGGGTGACGCAGGCGGACCGGCAGGAGGGCCGCCGGGAGGAGAAGGGTGACGGCCTTGCCGCGGCCGAGCGCGACGAACTGGCCCGGCTGCGGCGTGAGAACAAGCAGCTGCGTCTGGAGCGCGACATCCTTTCTCGAGCCGCGGCCTGGTTCGCACGCGAGACCGGCGCGATCCCGTCCGGGTCTTCGAGTTCATGAGCGCGAACCAGGCTGTCTTCCCGACCGCGGGCATGGCGCGCGTGTTCGGCGTGTCGGAGTCCGGCTTTCATGTGTGGCGGCGACGGCGGCCGTCGGCGCACGCGGTTGCTGATGCTGCGCTGCTGAAGCGGGTGCGGACCATCCATGCCAGTTCGCGCGAGACATACGGCGTGCCGCGCGTGCATGCCGAGTTGCGGGCAGGAGAGGAGAAGCATGGCCGCAAGCGC
Organism: uncultured Acetobacteraceae bacterium; assembly: GCA_964247035.1. Lineage (GTDB taxonomy): Bacteria > Pseudomonadota > Alphaproteobacteria > Acetobacterales > Acetobacteraceae > LMUY01. The sequence continues at coordinate 1,426 of CAXTTH010000344.1, read as the reverse complement.
ATCGCGCGACTGATGCGTGCGGCGGGTCTGGTCGGCGCCAGCCGTCGCCGCATTGGCGTCAGCACCACGCGCCGGGACCGGGACGCACGGCCGGCACCGGACCTAGTGGACCGCGACTTCACGGCCGCGGCGCCGAACGAGCTGTGGGTGGCGGACATTACGTTCGTGCCGACGGCGAGCGGGTTTCTCTGTGTCGCGGTCGTTCTCGACGCGTGGAGCCGCGAGATCGTCGGCTGGTCGATGGCCAACCATCTGCGCGCCGATCTTGTTATCGACGCGCTTGAAGCAGCGGTCGGGCAACGCAAGCCCAGCGGCGTGGTCCATCACAGCGACCAGGGCAGCCAATACACGTCACTGGCGTTCGGCAAGCGATGCGCTGAAGCGGGCATGCGGCCGTCGATGGGGTCGGTGGGCGACGCCTATGACAACGCGATGTGCGAGAGCTTCTTCGCCACGCTCGAATGCGAGCTGCTGGATCGCCGCCGGTTCGCGCCCCAAGCGGAGGCGCGTATGGCCTGTTTCAGCTTCATCGAAGGCTGATACAACCCGGTGCGGCTGCATTCTGCGCTCGGCTATCGCTCGCCCATGGCCTACGAAGCAGCGATGGAGACAGTCACCGCAAAACCGTAATCATCCAAGCAAACACCACCCCACGAAAACAGGACAGCTTCAACTTCAAGGTTCTCGATCGGGTGATGCTGGCGGTAGAGAGCTGGGTCATGCGGATGGGGTGCTTGCGCGAGAGGATGCAGGGCGTGATGCCGAGGTCTTCGAGGGCCGCGCGGAAGCCGGCGCTGTCATAGCCGCGGTCGGCGATCAGTTCGCGTGCTGGCGGGAGTGCGTCGACCAGCAGCCCGGCCCTTTTGTGATCGCTCATCTGCCCTTGTGACTGCAGCAGGGCCACAGGCCGGGCATGCCGGTCGCAGACCGCGTGCAGCTTGAAATTCAGCCCGCCTTTGGTGCGTCCGATGCGCCGCGGACCCCCTTTTTCTGCAGCAGGCTTGCGGCCGTGCGGTGCGCCTTGAGGTGCGTGCTGTCGATGATGATCCGCTCCGGTGGTCCAGCCGCCTCCGCCAACGCGGCGAAGATGCGTGCGAACACGCCGTTGCGGGTCCAGCGGACGTGATGGTTGTAGAGCATCTTATACGGCCGTAGATCGCCGGGGCATCACACCAGCGCAAGCCATTGCGCTGGATGTGGATGATGCCGCTCAGCACGCGCCGGTCATCCACCCTCGCCTTGCCCCGCGAGCGCGGGAAATATGGCGCAAGCCTCGCGACCTGCTCATCAGACAGCCAAAACTGCTCGCTTATGGCGGGGCCCCTCCCACCGAAACCGGAATCAGATCCGGTCGAGCCGAGTCAACCGCTGAGTGTCCATCCGAGATCATGTGGTGGTCTGACAGAGTTTTCGCACCATGAGCCGC
>CAXTTH010000343.1:0-2819 GCA_964247035.1 uncultured Acetobacteraceae bacterium | reverse complement strand
GGCGCATGGCGGTTCTCGAAGACGTTCAGGCGGTGGCGACGGGCGGCGTCACGCCGTCACCCTGACGCAGATGCGGTGGTCGCACAGCACGCTGCCGGCGCTGGCCGGCCCGGCGGCGCGCAGCTTGACGTAATCCACCGAACCAGCCGCTGCCGGCGTCCCCGCCACCGTGAGCGCGTAGCTGCCGTCGCCGTTGCTGGCCACGGCGTAGCGCCCGGCCGGCGCCCAGGGCGCGTTGCCGGAGTACTGCGGGTCCTGCGTGATGGACCAAGCGGTGCCCGGCCCGAACGGTGCCGTCCCGGCTTGCCCGTTGAGCAGGCACCCGTACGCCTGCCCCTGGTCGATCACCGTGCCGACCGCGGCGCTGCTGGACACGGCGATGTCGTCGCTGCCGGTGACCACCTGGACGCCGGCGAAATTGGCGTAGGTCTCCGCGCCGTCGCTGATGGAGACGTACGGCCCGGTGCGCGCCGGGGCCGGCCCGTTGCTCCACGGCGCGCTGAGGTCCAGCGCCGGCATCGCCGCCAGCAGGACGGTCCCGCTTTCCGTCAGCACGGCCGGCACGGAACCATAGCCGGACTGGTTGCAGTGCCCCTCGTCCGGCGTCGCCAGGAACAGGGAGTTGCCGGACAGCGCCACCGCCGAGACCACGCCGTCCAGCGCGTTGACGCAGCCGTTGACGCCGAAGGCGTAGGCGCTGCCGAAGTGCGCGCCGGGCGGGCAGGTCAGGGCGATGACGTTGCCCGAGGCCGCGAGCGTGTTGGTCCGGTACAGGTTGCCGTTTGGATCGGTGTAGGCCTCCTCGCCGTACTGCACGGCGTAGGGATTCTGCGCGTTCGGCCCCTTGTGCAGGTGGTTATCGACGAGCTGGTAGTTGCCCGCCTCGCACAGGTCGAAGCAGGAGGACAGGCTGCCGCGCTCGCCGTCATACACGCGGTTGCGCGCGAACAGGCCGGCCTTGGCGCGCGACTTGAGGCCATGGCCGTTGGTGCCCGGACCGATCAGGTTGTCCGTCGCCTCCCAGTAGGTCAGCGCGCCGCAGTACACCCCGTGGGTGGCTCCGGACGACACGTACTCGGTGCCGAAGTTCGCCAGCCGGCAGTTCCGCACGAAGGCCTGCATCGGCCCGTTGCCGATTTCCATGCAGTTGTTGCAGTCGTGGCTGTCGAGGCCGATGGCGGTGAAGTCCCCCCAGGTGTCGGCATCCTTGCGGACGCCGCTCAAGCCGTGGGTGCCGTCGTAGCCGTTGACCCAGCTCACCTCCAGGTTGCGCACGATCGCGTCCCCCGTCCCGAAGGCGAGCGGGGCCTTGCCGTTGGCGCACGCGGCGTCGATCGTGCCCACCACCCCGCCGATGCGCGGGCGCGGCCCGGAGGGGTCGGCGCTGTCGAAGATCACCGGCCCCCTCAGGTCATAGCGCAGGCTGTAGTCCGTGGTCAGCGCCGGGTCCTGCTTGGCGCTGAAGTAGTCCTGGTCGCTGTTGGCGTGCAGCAGCACGGTGGCTCCGGCCAGCGCCGGGCCGAGGTCGGGGTTGTTGCTGTTGGCAAACAACCTGATCACGTCGGACAGGCGTTCGTAGCCGCTGCTGTAGCCCGTGCCGCCGCCCGGGTAGGCGGTGGCGCACCCCTGCCCGCAATGGATGACAGGCCCCGCGCGCCACGCCACCGCCACCGTGAAGCTCTGCCGGCAGCGGGTCGCGCCGTTGCTCCAGTCCAGCGTGATCGGGATGGGCGGCCGGCCAGGCTGCCCTGCCGGCACGGTGGCCGGCAGTTGCTGCGTGGCGGTGATCGCGCCGGTGGCCGCGTTGACCGCGAACAGGTTGAGGCTGGCCCCGCCGTTGTAGATGCCCACGCAATCGTCCGGGCTGCTGATCCGCCAAGTCCCGCTGCTGGCCGCGGCCCCCGCCAGCGCGGGCGTGCCGATCGCCTGCCGGAACACGTAGTTGTCCAGGCTGGCCGGCACGGCCAGCGTCATCGCGGATGGGGCGAGCATGGCGCCCGGCTGCACGGTGGCGGCGTAGGTCAGGTCCGTGTGCCTGCCCGACGTGCTGGTGACGCGCACGGTGTAGCTGAGCGGCCCGGCGGCGATCGGCGCCAGCGCGATGACCTGCCCGGACAGCCCGGCGATGACGCCGCTGCCGCTCACGACCGCGATGCTGGCGATGCCTACGTCGGAATAGGCCAGCACCTGCCCGATCACGTCGCCGGGGATGATGTTGCCGTACAGCGTGCCGGCGCTGATCCGCACTTGCGGCGGCTGCTCCGCCAGGATCAGCGCCGTGCTGGGAAAGGCGGCGCCGGACCCGCCGGCGGGGGTGATCGGATAGCTGCCGTAGTGCGCTGAGGCCGGCAGCGAGGAGGGCTTGAGCGCGAGATCGCCGTCCGGGTCGTAGCCGAACAGGCCGGACGCATCGGCCAGCGTCTGCCCGCTGCCGCCCGCATGGCTGACGGACCCGACCACCACGAAGCCGGCGTCGTCGCCCGTCGCGTTGGCGGCTTGGCTGTCCCACGCGATCGTGTCGGCGATCGACAAGGCCTCGGCCTGGCAGTGCAGGGTGATCGCCTTGCTGCCGATCACGCCCTGGTCGTCGGAGGCGGTGAGCGTCCCGCTGTAGGTGGCCTGCGGGTTGCCGACATAGGCCAGCCCGCCGGTGGCCAGGCTCAGCCCGTTGAGGCCGGTCGGGTAGGCGATGCCCGCGCCCACCAGCGCGCCGCTGAAGCTCACCGTGGGGATGCCCGCCACGCCGCGCAGCGCCCAGGCGCCGAGCACGGTGGTGATGCCGCCGGTGATCTGGGCGTAGATGTCCGCCGGCCCGTAGA
>CAXTTH010000342.1:0-2819 GCA_964247035.1 uncultured Acetobacteraceae bacterium | reverse complement strand
AGCTCACCTATCAGCCGAACCCTTTCCGAATTTAGCGATCCGCGGGCGGTCCGCCGCCCCTGCGCCGGAAGCGCCGCGCCCGCCGCCCTCACCCGCCGGTCAAGCCGACGCTGCGCCCACCCGGCTGGCGCAAGCCGAGGAAGGCCTGGACATCCCGGCGTTCCTGCGTCGGCAATCTTCCTGAGCATCTGGCCAGGGCCGCCCTTCGGCCCTGGCCACTGTCGTCCGTTACAGCTTGTAACGCGGGCAATCTTTTAGAAACAACATTCTACATCGTAATACCTGGCAACAATGATTGACTTTGCGGCCAGGGGCGCACGCCATAGCTTGCGCCCCTGGCCGCGAAGCCGCGTGCCGAATCGGGCAATGGCCCTGCAAGGCGATGCGAATGGATGGACTGCCGCTTGATCTGACGCCAAGCCTGAACCAGGCTCAGCGCACCCTTGCAGCGCCGATCGGCTGTACTGGCGTAGGCCTTCACACCGGCCTGACGATCCAGATGGAGTTGCGTCCTGCCCCGGCCGGCACGGGCATCGTCTTCCATCGCACCGATGTCGGCGCAAACGTGCCCGCCCGGGTCGAGATGGTCAGCGACACCCGGCTTTGCACCGTGCTTTCGGACCCGGCGGCGCCGCATGTCCGCATCGGCACGGTCGAGCACGTCATGGCCGCTCTCACCGCATGCGGCATCGACAACGCCGTGGTCGCGCTGGACGGGCCTGAGATGCCCGTGCTGGACGGCTCGGCCGCGCCGTTCGTGTTCCTGCTGGATTGCGCCGGCGTCGTGGAGCAAGACGCGCCGGTCCGGAGGATCGAGGTGCTGCACCCGGTCCGGGTATCGGACGGCAAGGCGTTCGCCGAGCTGCGCCCCGCAGCCGCCGGGTTCGAGATGGCGGTTTCCATAGATTTCGAGGCTGTCGCCATCGGACGCCAGGCGCTGTCGCTGCGGCTGACCGAGACAAGCTTCCGGCGTCACCTGGCAGAAGCGCGCACCTTCGCGATGGCGTCGGATATCGCCATGCTGCAAGCGTCCGGGCTGGCGCGCGGCGGCAGCCTGCAAAACGCCGTGGTGGTGGACGGCGCCCGGGTGCTGAACCCCGGCGGGCTGCGCATGGCGGACGAGTTCGTGCGCCACAAGATGCTGGACGTCGTGGGAGACCTCGCCTTGGTCGGCGCGGCGTTGCAAGCGCGCTATGTCGCCCACCGGCCAGGCCATGCGTTGAACAACAAGCTGACGCGGGCCTTGCTGGCAAACCGCTCCGCCTGGGCCTGGGCGGAGCCGGCCCTCGCGAGCTGGGCCGCGCCGCTGGCGGCATCCGCCTAGAGCGCGATGACATTTGGCTGCTTCGCCAAATGTCTGAATCGCCCTCCCTAATGAAGCCAGGGCGGGATGGCTGAGCGGACGCGATGTCATCCCGCCCTGGCACGGCGCTTCGCTTCCGGCGCTGGCCTCGCTATAAGCCGGCCATTCCTGGAACCTGGTGCCATGCCGCGACCCTGCCGCCTGCTCTCCTGCCTGGCCCTCGCCGCCCTGCTCGGCGGCTGCGTCACGCTGGACAGCCTCAATCCCTTCACCGAGGAGAAGAAGGAGGACGTGGCGGCCAAGGAGAAGGCCAAGGCGAACAAGGACCCGGCAAACACGCCCGTCGAAGTCATGTACAACAACGGCGTAGATGCGCTCAACGCCCAGCGTTACAGCACGGCTGTCACCCAGTTCGACAACGTCGAGGAATACTACCCTTACTCCTCCTGGGCCACCAACGCGCAGTTGATGCATGGCTACTCGGAATACCTGGCCAACCATTACAGCGATGCGATCGGCGTTCTGGACCGCTTCATCCAGCTTCACCCGTCCAACCGCGACGTCGCTTATGCGTATTACCTGCGCGGCCTGAGCTATTATGAGCAGATCGCCGACATCCAGCGGGACCAGAAAGGCACCCAGCAGGCCATGACGGCGCTGCAGGACGTGGTCAACCGCTTTCCCGACTCCGCCTATGCCCAGGACTCCCGCCTCAAGATCGACCTCTGCCGGGACCACCTGGCCGGCAAGGAGATGGAGATCGGCCGCTACTACGAGAAGCAGCGCCTCTACACCGCCGCGATCGGGCGCTTCCAGCGCGTGGTGGACGACTACCAAACCACCAACCACGTGCCGGAGGCGCTGCACCGGATGACCGAGATCTACCTGATCCTCGGGCTGACGGACCAGGCCAAGAAAACTGCCGCCGTGCTGGGGCACAACTATCCCGGCAACGCCTGGTACGCCGACAGCTACGAAACCCTGGTGGCCGATGGCCAGATCCCGGACGCCAAGGGGCGCATCGAGAAGCCTGGGTTCTTCGCCCGCAACTTCGGCTCGCTTTTCTGACGGGCAAAGGCTGAGCCGCGGTGCTGACCGCCCTCTCCATCCGGGACGTGGTGCTGATCGAGCGGCTGGACCTGCATTTCGGCCCCGGGCTCACCGTGCTGACGGGAGAAACCGGGGCCGGCAAGTCGATCCTGCTCGACAGCCTCGGCCTTGCCCTCGGCGCACGGGCCGAGCAGGGCCTGGTGCGCGAAGGCGCCGAGCAGGCCAGCGTCGCCGCGTGCTTCACCCCTGTCCCTGGCCATCCCGCCCTCGCGTTGCTGACCGACAACGGCGTGGAGCTGGAGGACGAAGTGGTGCTGCGCCGGGTCGTGGCGAAGGACGGCCGCTCCCGCGCCACCGTGAACGACCAGCCGGTGAGCGTGGGGCTGCTGCGCCGCGCCGGGTCGCTGCTGGTGGAGGTGCAGGGGCAGCACGACCAGATGGGCCTGGCCGACCCGGCGGGCCACGC
>CAXTTH010000341.1:0-2822 GCA_964247035.1 uncultured Acetobacteraceae bacterium | reverse complement strand
CAGCTGCTCGAAGCCGCGCCGGGCCAGCTCGGACACCAGGGCGCCGCGGTCCCGGAAGTGGCGGTAGGGCGCGGCGGGGCTGACGCCGGCGGCGCGGGCTAGCTCGGCGAAAGCGAAGCCGCCCAGGCCACGCTCGGCGATCAGGCGCAGCGCCGCATCGACCAGCGCCTCGCGCAGGTTGCCGTGATGGTAGCTGTCGCGGGCGGAGACCATGTGAGCGCAGCTTACATCAAGCCGATTCTTGCGGACAGGCTCAGCCGATGCGGTGCAGCCCGCCCATGGCGGGGCGCAGCACGTCCGGCACGGCGATTGACCCGTCCGGCTGCTGGCAGGTCTCCATCACCGCGATCAGCGCCCGCCCGACTGCCACGCCGGAGCCGTTGAGGCAGTGGACGAACTCCGGCTTGCCTTCCGCCGGGCGGAAGCGGGCGTTCATGCGGCGGGCCTGGAAGGCGCGGGTGTTGGAGCATGAGCTGATCTCCCGCCATGCACCCTGCCCCGGCAACCACACCTCCAGGTCGAACGTCTTGGCGGCGCCGAACCCAGTGTCCCCGGCGCAGAGCAGCATCCGGCGGTAAGGGATTTCGAGCCGCTCCAGCACGGTCTCGGCGCAGCGGGTCATGCGCTCGTGCTCGGCGTCGCTGTCTGCCGGGCGGGTGATGGAGACGAGCTCGACCTTGCGGAACTGGTGCTGGCGCAGCATCCCCCGCGTATCCCGCCCGGCAGACCCGGCCTCGGAGCGGAAGCAGTCGGTGAGCGCGGCCATACGCAGCGGCAGGCGGGCTTCGGGGATGATCTCGCCGGCGACCAGGTTGGTGAGCGGCACCTCAGCGGTAGGGATGAGCCAGCGTCCGTCCGTGGTGCGGAACATGTCTTCGGCGAACTTTGGCAGTTGGTTGGAGCCGTATGCGGCGGCGTCGTTGACCAGCAGCGGGACGGCGACCTCCTCGTAGCCGTGCTCTGACGTATGCAGGTCGAGCATCCATTGGCCGAGGGCGCGCTCCATGCGGGCGAGGCCGCCGCGCAGCACGGTGAAGCGAGAGCCGGCGATCTTGGCGGCGGCGGCGAAGTCCATCAGACCGAGCGTCTCGCCGAGTTCGAAATGCTGAGAAGGTTGGGTCGTTAGCGAAACGTCAGAAGGCCATGTTTTGAGCCTTACATTGTACTCCTCGCTATCTCCGTCTGGAACATCAACAGCCAATGTATTCGGCATTGTTTTAAGCAGATTTTCGAAGACTTCATTTTCAAGAGTCACTTGAGGTTGAAGTTTTGAAAGTTGCTCTTTGATATTTCTGGCTTCAGCTTGGATATTGGGATGAGTTAATGCATTCACCCCATTTCGAATTATGGTGCTAAGCGAGTTTTGCTTCGCCCTTAGCTTTTCCATTTCGCTGATGAGAAAACGCCGACTCATCTCAAGTTGAACGATTTCAGCAGCTTTGTCACTCAGGCCACGCCGATCCATTGCAGCTTCAAATGCTGTTGGGTCCTCGCGGATCGCGCGTATGTCGTGCATTAATCACCCATTGTCATGGCCAGTTTCAACCCAGCCATCCACGGGGTTGCAGCAGCACCAGCATCGAGCGTTTGGACTGGCTGTGCCACCCGGTCAAGGCGAGCGCTGATGCAGCCTATCCAACGACGTGCTATACTAGGCTATGCCGCTGAGTGCCGACCAGGAACTTCTGGAACACAGGATGAGGGTGGAGCTGATGGCCATTCAAACTAAGCATTTCGAAACGCAGGTGCGCTGGGAGCCGTGGAAGGCCATGGCGGTCGCCGCTGGCGCGGGCGCAGGCGTAATGGCCGCGCTAATTGGCACCATCACCTTAGTTTTGCACTCGATCGGGCACTGAGCCCGTTACACCTCCACCGGCTTCTTCGCCACCAGCCCGGCCGCGATGATCGAGATCTCGTAAAGCGCGATCAGCGGCAGCGCCAAGCCGCACTGCGTGATGACGTCCGGCGGCGTCAGGATCGCGGCCACCACAAACATGCCGACATAGGCGTAGCGGCGCATCTTGCGCAGCCCGGCCTGCGTCACGATGCCGACCTTGGCCAGCAACGTCAGCAGCACCGGAAGCTGGAAGGCTATGCCGAACGCGAAGATCAGCTTCATCACCAGGTCGAGATACTCGCCCACCTTGGCTTGCAGCTCGATCGGCAGGCCGCCCGCGCCGTTCGGCGTCTCAAACGAAAGAAAAAAGCGCCAGGCCACCGGGAACACGAAATAATATGCCAGCGCCGCGCCCATCACGAACAGCACGGGAGTCGCGATCAGGAACGGCAGAAAGGCGCGTTTCTCGCTGCGGTACAGCCCCGGCGCCACGAACATGTAAATCTGCGTCGCGATCACCGGGAAGGCCAGGAACGCGCCGCCGAACAGCGCCACCTTCAGATAGGTGAAGAACGCCTCGTAAAGCGCCGTGTAGATCAGCCGCCGGTCCTGCCCGGAGCGGGATTGCAGGATGTCAGCCAGCGGCTGGGCTAGGAACGAATAGATCTGCGTCGAGAAATGGTAGCAGACCCCGAAGCAAACGAAGAACGACAGCCCGGCCCACATCAGCCGGCGGCGCAGCTCCAGCAGGTGCGCCATGAGCGGCATGGGCGTGTCGTTGATGGTGTCTTCGGGCTTGCCGGCGGCAGAGGACATGTCAGGCGTCGTGGGCCTGCGCCGGGGCAGCCGCCTCAACAGCGGCCGGGGGCACGAAAGCGGGAGGGATGAAGGCCGGCGGCGGGGCCTCCCGGGCCACGATCCCCTCGGCCGGCCTTGGCAGCAAGGGGGCGGGACCGGCCTCGGCAGGGGCGGCGATGGTGTGCTC
>CAXTTH010000340.1:0-2826 GCA_964247035.1 uncultured Acetobacteraceae bacterium | reverse complement strand
CGCGCGCCGCGGTCCAGGCAGCGCTTGGCGAGCGGGATGTCGGCCGTCACGCAAAGGTCGTCCGGGCCGACCCGCTCGGCGATCCAGTCATCCGCCGCATCCGGGCCGTCCGGCACGATCACCACCTGCACGCCGGGCTGGCCGGGCGGGCGGATCGGGCGGGAGCCGTTGTGCACCACCAGCACCTCCAGCCCCGTGCGGACGGCGACGCGGTAGATCTCCTCCCGCACCGGGCAGGCGTCCGCGTCCACGTAGATGCGCGTCACGCGGCGGTTTGGCCGAAGAAGTTGGAGCGGATGGAGGCGCGGGCGACGATGGCCTGCATGGCCGGGTCCTGGTCGCCCTTCTGCGCCGTGAGCGCCTCCATCGGCACGAAGAACTCGTGCGGGTGCGGCACCTGGTGCTTCAGGAAGCCCTGGTAGTGGCGGCTGTTCAGCCCGTACATCACCCGCAAGTCCCGCACGGGCAGCACGAGATGCGCCGTGGGCGTCGCCCGCAGCACGCCGGTCACTTGCCAGCGCAGCACGGCGGTGTCCGGCGTCACCGGCGCCATGAGCCAGGCCAGCGGGCACACCGCCATGAGGGACTGGATGGACGGGGCGAAGCGGGAGCGCTTGTCCAGCAGGTTGGGCAGGGTGGAGCAGGCCTCGATGGCGAAGATGTCGGCGTAAGGCTCGGCCGCGGTGCCGCCGAAGTTGAGCCACAGCCCGTCGGGCAGGGTGCGCAGGTGGTCGCTGCCGGGCAGCTTGAGGAAGCACTGCCCGGCCACGTCGTCCGGCCGGCCGCGCAGCCAGGCGTCCTTGTCGCCGCCGCCCAGGCCGGGCGGGTTGTGCGGCCACTGCTTCAGCCGGGAGCGAACGATGGAGTCCAAAGACCTTGGCACTTGTCTCACTATCAGCCTCCTTGCTGGCGAGGCGTGGGCGACGCATCAGCCATGCAAAGCTAGGCTGCCGAAGCCGCTCCGGACAGCCGCGGCAAGGACGAAACCCGGCGAATGACGTTGTTTGCAGCGATTTGATGCGGCCGTGCAAGGTAGGATTTACGTGCGAAAACATTGGTTTAGCGTCGATTCGCCAAGGGCGCTGCGACAGGCTCGTTTGTGAATCAATAGCTTACGCAACCGTAGCCGGAGGTTGCCGCCGGGCCGCTTGGGCCCATTGCCGGCCAGCTTGTTTTTCACCAGGTGAAAATGCCGCGGCAACGAAAAAAGCCCGGCCTCACGGCCGGGCTCTTTTTCACCTTCCTGAGACGCAATATTTCAGCCGCGGCCGTCCATGGCGAGGAAGTCGCGCTTCGGCGCGCCGATGTAGATTTGCCGCGGCCGGCCGATCCGCTGCGACTTGTCCTCGACCATCTCCTTCCACTGGCTGATCCAGCCGACCGTGCGGGCGACCGCGAACAGCACGGTGAACATGCTGGTGGGGATGCCCATCGCCTTGAGGATGATGCCCGAGTAGAAATCGACGTTGGGATACAGCTTCTTGCTGACGAAGTAGTCGTCGTGCAGCGCGATGCGCTCCAGCTCCATCGCCATGTCCAGTGTCGGGTTGTCCTGGATGCCGAGTTCCTTGAGCACCTCGTGGCAGGTCCGCTGCATGATCGTGGCGCGGGGGTCGTAGTTCTTGTACACGCGGTGGCCGAAGCCCATCAGCCGCACGCCGCTGTTCTTGTCCTTCACCTTGGCGATGAAGGCCGGGATGGCTTCCGGGCTGCCGATCTCGTCCAGCATCTTCAGCACCGCCTCGTTGGCGCCGCCATGCGCCGGGCCCCACAGGCTGGCGATGCCGGCGGCGATGCAGGCGAACGGGTTGGCGCCGGTCGAGCCGGCCAGCCGCACCGTGGAGGTCGAGGCGTTCTGCTCGTGGTCGGCGTGCAGGATGAAGATGCGGTCCATGGCCCGGGCCAGCACCGGGTTGACGTGGTACTCCTCGGCCGGCACGGCGTTCAGCATGTAGAGGAAGTTCTCGGCGTAGCCGAGGTCGTTGCGGGGATAGATGAAGGGCTGGCCGATGTTGTACTTGTAGGCCCAGGCGGCGATGGTCGGCAGCTTGGCGATCAGGCGGAAGGCGCTGATGGTGCGGTGCTGCTCGTTGGTGATGTCCAGGCTGTCATGGTAGAACGCGCTCAGCGCGCCCACGACGCCGCACATCACCGCCATCGGGTGGGCGTCGCGCCGGAAGCCGCTGTAGAAGCTGCGTATCTGCTCGTGCAGCATCGTGTGCCGCATCACGCCGTCATGGAACTGCCCCAGCTCCGCCTTGGTCGGCAGCTCGCCGTTCAGCAGCAGGTAGGCGACCTCCAGGAAGTTGGACTTGTCCGCCAACTGGTCGATCGGGTAGCCGCGGTGCAGCAGCACGCCCTCGTCGCCGTCGATGTAGGTGATGGCGCTCTCGCAGGCCGCGGTGGCGCCGTAGCCGATGTCGTAGGTGAAGATGCCCATGCTGCCATACAGCTTGCTGATGTCGGCGGCCCGCGGGCCGATGGTGCCGGATCGGAGCGGAACGGTGAGCGTCTGGTCGCTGCCGTTCATCGTCAGGGTGAGAGAGCCGTTGGCGCTGCCGCTCATGCTGGGGGTTCCTGTTGAGTGAAAGCCGGCGAAATCCGCGGCCGGCCGATCGCCCGAACGCGACCGTGGCCCGTGATCCGGCGTCATTAAGGGCCGAAGCAGGGACAAGGCAACCTTCGCGGTTGCAGCATCGCCTCAGTTCGCCAACCAAATCCCGCGCTTGTGCGACCGCGCCTCGGTCTCGGCGGCGGAGAACGCGGCGGAGACGATCGGCGCGTTGGCCCGCGCCCAGCCCGTCGCCACCAGCGCCACGTTCACGT
>CAXTTH010000339.1:0-2851 GCA_964247035.1 uncultured Acetobacteraceae bacterium | reverse complement strand
ATCGTGGCGGCCAGCAGCGTGCCGCCCGCCACGATCGCCGGGTTGCGGCGGACGAAATTGCGCACCCGGCCGCGCTGCCTGACCGGGGGCAGCAGGTCCGGCAGGGCTGCGGCTTCGGGGAAGGTGAGGCTCAATAGCGTATCCTCGGGTCGAACACGCTGTACAGCAGGTCGACGCCCAGGTTCACCAGCACGTACGCGAAGGAGAAGATCAGCACGACACCCTGGATGATCGGGTAATCCCGCCGCAGGATCGAGTCCACCACCAGCCGGCCGATGCCGGGGATGGCGAACACGCTCTCCGTCACCACCGCGCCGCCGATCAGCCCGGCCACGCCCAGCCCGATGACCGTGATGATCGGCACCGCGGCGTTCTTCAGCGCATGGACGAACAGGATCGGCCGCTGCCCCACGCCCTTCGCCCGCGCGGTGCGCACGTAATCCTGGCTCAGCACCTCCAGCATGGTGGCGCGGGTGATGCGGGCGATGAGCGCCACGAACGCGCTGCCCAGGGTGAGCACGGGCAAGATCAAGTTGGACAGCCACGGCCAGACGCCCTTGGCGATCGGCGTGTAGCCCTGCACCGGCAGCCATTCCAGTTGCAGCGCGAAGGCGTAGGCCAGCAGGTAGCCCACCACGAACACCGGCACGGAGAAGCCGAACACCGCCAGCAGCATCACCGCACGGTCGATGAGCGTGCCCTGCTGCCACGCCGCCAGCACGCCCATCGGCACCGCCACCACCACGGAGAACGCCAGCGTCAGCGCCATCAAGGACAAGGTCGGCTCCACCCGCTGCGCGATTAGGTGCGTCACCGGCAGGTTGGTGAAGATGGACGTGCCCAGGTCGCCGCGCAGGATGTCCCATGCCCAGGCGCCGAAGCGGATGAGAAACGGCCGGTCGAGCCCGAGCGAGGCGCGGATGCGGTCGATGTCGGCAGGGGTGGCCTGGTCCCCGGCGATGATGGCCGCCGGGTCCCCGGGCGCCAGGTACAGCAGGCTGAACACGAACAGCGCCACCACCGCCATGACGGGGATGGTGGCCACGACGCGGCGGAGCGCATACGCCAGCATCAGGTCTTCTGCACGCCCCAGAACACCGGGAACGGCGCCTGCACCACGCCGGACAGCTTCTTGCTCCAGGCTTGGTAGCCGAGGAAGAAGCCGGTCGGGGCATACACCACGTCCTGGAACGCCGCCCGGTTGGTCTTGACGACCGCCGCCTGCTCCGCCGCCAAGTCCCCGGCAGCGTACCACTCGGCGATGCCGGCTTGCACCGCATCCGATTTGGGCCAGCCGAACCAGGCGCTGTCCCCCGTGGCTTGCAGCGCGGTGTAGGCGGCCGGGTTGATGCAGTCCGCACCCGCGTACCAGGTGAAGAACATGTTCCAGCCGCCTTGCGCCACCGCGTCCTTCTTGACCCGGCGGGCGCCGACCGTGCCCCAGTCGAGCGCCTGGTAGTCCACGTTCATGCCGATGCGCGTGAGCAAGTCGGCGGCCACGTCTCCCTCCGCCTTGGTGATGGCGACGTCGGTTGCCACCATCATGGCCACTCTCTCGCCGCCGTAGCCGGCCTCCTTGAGCAGCGCCTTGGCGGCATCGACTTTGCGGGGGCCTTCCAGCACCTCGCCGCCCGCCGTGGTGTAGAGCGGCGTGCCCGGCGTGAAGAACGAGGGCGAGGCCTTCCACAGCGCCGGGTCGTCGCCGACCACGGCGCGCATGAAATCCTCCTGGTTCAGCGCCATCAGCACCGCCCGGCGGACGCGCACGTCGTTGAACGGCGGGTTCAGGTGGTTGAACCGCATGATGCCGATGTTGCCGAGCGTGTCGGCGATGCCGAGGTTGAGGCCGCAGTCCTTGCGGAGCAGCGGCGCCAGGTCGGGGACCGGGTTCTCCCACCAGTCCACCTCGCCGTTTTGCAGCGCGCCGGCGGCGGTGGCGGCGTCGGGGATGATGTGCCACTCGATGCGGTCGAACGCCATGCGTTTGCCGCCGCTCATCCAGTCGCCGGGCTCGTCGCGGACCGCGTATTCTTCGTACTTGGTGAACACCGCCCGGCTGCCGGGCACCCACTCGTCGCGGGCGAAGCGCATCGGGCCGGAGCCGATGAACTCCGTGACCTGCTTGAACGGGTCGGTGCTGGCGATGCGCTCCGGCATGATGACGGTGAGCGGCGGGTTGTTCTTGCCGAGCGCGTAAAGCATCTTCGGGAACGGCTTGCTCAGCCGGAAGCGGAAGCTGCGGTCGTCCACCGCCTCCAGCGCGTCCATCTGGCGGGCGATGATCTGGCCCATCGGGTCCCGCACGACCCAGCGCTTGAGGCTGGCCACCACGTCCCTGGACAGCACCGGCTCGCCGTCATGGAATCTCTGCCCGGCGCGCAGCTTGAACGTCCACGTCCTGCCATCGTCCGAGAGGTCGTGGCCCTCCACCATCTGCGGCTTGGGGACGAGGCTGCTGTCCACGCCGTACAGCGTGTCCCACACCAGCAGGGCGGCGTTGCGGACCACGTACTGCGTGCCGACCACGGCATCCAGGCTGGACAAATTGGCCTGCGGCACGAAGCGCAGCACCTTGCTGTCCTGCGCCAAGGACAGTCGCGGCATGGCCAGCGCACCGGCAGCCAGCCCGGCAGTGGCGGAAAGGAAACGGCGGCGCTTCATGCGAACATCCCTGATCCTGTGCATGGCGCATGGCAGCCATGCCTGAACCTAGCGGGAGTTCGACGCCGTGCAAACTGCCGCGTCAGCCGGCGCGGCGCACCTTCGGCCGGGCGCCTACGTGCGGGCCTTCCTGCCGCCGGGGACGGAAGGTGCGCGCCGGCATTGGGCCGTCGCCGGCGCGCACCTTCCG
>CAXTTH010000338.1:2138-2863 GCA_964247035.1 uncultured Acetobacteraceae bacterium | reverse complement strand
CGCCGGGCCGCTGCAAACGGTCCTGAAAGGATTGCGCGCTACACCGGACCCGGCGTTGCAGGCGGCGCTCGCGGACGGGTTCGGCGCCGATGCGGCGGGGGAGGACCGGTTCGACAGCCTGCTCGGCCTGCTGTGCGTGCTGGCGGTGCTGGATGGGGCGCGGCCGGACACGGCGCCGGCCGACCCGTGGGTGCAGCGCTGGGAAGGCTGGGTGCTCGGGCAGGCCGACCCGGCGAAGGAGGGCTGATGGACAAGCTTGCCGATCACGGGCTAGGCACGGCGCATAGTCTTGTTGGAACGATCATGGACGCGCCCGCCTCAGCTCCGGACTGGACCGCCGCGGCCGGCAATGCGGGCGGCCTCGTGGTGCCCGTGATCCTGTCCGGCGGCTCGGGGACGCGGCTGTGGCCGGTGTCGCGCGAGAGCTTTCCCAAGCAGTTCTGGGGGCTGCTGAACAACGACCGCTCGATGATCGTGGAGACCGCCCTGCGCGGCGTGGGCCCTGGCTTCGCGCCGCCGGTGGTGGTGTGCAACCACGAGCACCGCTTCCTGGTGGCCGAGCAGCTGCGGGACGCCGGGGTCGCGGACCCGCGGATCGTACTGGAGCCGGTGGGCCGCAACTCCGCCCCCGCCATCGCCGCCGCCGCCCTGCTGGTGGCGCAGACCGACCCGCAGGCGGTGATCTGGATGACGGCGGCCGACTCCGCCATCGAGGACCTGGGGGG
>CAXTTH010000338.1:0-2128 GCA_964247035.1 uncultured Acetobacteraceae bacterium | reverse complement strand
GGGCTGCATGCCATTCTGGCCCGCGCGGTGGCCGGAGCGCGGGCCGGGCGGATCGTGACGCTCGGGATGCGGCCGGCCGGGCCGGAGACGGGTTATGGCTACATGGAGGTCGGCGACCCGGTGGAGGGCGCGCCCGGCGTGCATGCCGTGGCGCGCTTCATCGAGAAGCCGGACGCGGCCGGGGCGGGGCGGCTGGTGGCATCCGGCGCGCTGTGGAACGCGGGCATGTTCGTGTTCACCGCCGAGACGATGCTCGAGGAGTTGCAGGTCCACGCCCCGGACGTGCTGGCGGCGGTGCGGCGCGCCCTGGAGGCGGCGACGCGGGACCTGGACTTCATCCGGCTGCAGCCGGCCGCCTTCGCGTCCAGCCCGAACATCAGCCTGGACTACGCGGTGGCCGAGCGCACCGGCCGCATCGCCGTGGTGCCGGCTGAGCTGCGCTGGTCGGACGTGGGCTCCTGGAACGCGCTGTGGGAGCTGGGCGGCAAGGACGGGGACGGCAACGTGGCGGTGGGGGACGTGCTGCTGGAAGGCTCCTCCCATTGCTACGCCCGCAGCGACGGCATCATGACGGCCGTGGTGGGGCTGAAGGACGCCGTGGTGGTGGTGACGGAGGACGCGGTGCTGGCCATGCACCGGGACCGCGCGCAGGACGTGAAGAAGGTGGTGGACCGCCTGAAGGCCGCCGGCCGGCACGAGGCGGTGGCGCACAACCGGGTGTACCGGCCATGGGGGTTCTACGAGAGCCTAATCCGCGGCGACCGCTTCCAGGTCAAGCGCATCGTGGTGACGCCGGGCCACAAGCTGAGCTTGCAGCGGCATTACCACCGGGCGGAGCACTGGGTGGTGGTGAACGGCACCGCGATGGTGACGCGGGACGGCGAGGAGCTGATGGTGCGGGAGAACGAGAGCATCTACCTGCCGCTCGGCGCCGTGCACCGGCTGGAAAATCCGGGGCGCATCCCGCTGACGCTGATCGAGGTGCAGTCGGGCTCGTACCTGGGCGAGGACGACATCGTGCGGATCGAGGACACGTACGGGCGGGATTGATCTCGGTGGATTTGCCGCCCTGATTGCGCTAACTGGCCCGTCTTGACCGCGTGAGGACCACCATGCCCACAGCACTCGTCACCGGCGTCACCGGGCAGGATGGCGCCTACCTGTCCCAACTGCTGCTGGCCAAGGGATATCGCGTGATCGGCCTGATGCGCCGCTCCGCCTCCTCCGACGTGATCGGGGAGCGGCTGCGCTGGCTCGGCATCCTCAAGGAGGTGGAGCTGGTGGACGCCAACCTCACCGACCTGTCCAGCCTGATCCGGGTCATCACCACCTACAAGCCGGACGAGGTCTACAACCTGGCGGCGCAGTCCTTCGTGGCGGCGTCCTGGCAGCAGCCGCTGCTGACCGGCAACGTCACCGGGCTGGGGGCGGCCAACGTGCTGGAGGCGGTGCGGCTGATGCGGCCGGAGGCGCGGTTCTACCAGGCCAGCTCGTCCGAGATGTTCGGCCTGATCCAGGAGCCGAAGCAGTCCGAGCGCACGCCGTTCTACCCGCGCTCGCCGTACGCCGCGGCCAAGCTGTACGCCCACTGGATGACGGTGAACTACCGCGAGAGCTTTGGCATGCATGCCAGCAGCGGCATCCTGTTCAACCACGAGAGCCCGCTGCGCGGTATCGAGTTCGTCACCCGCAAGGTCACGGACGGGGTGGCGCGCATCAAGCTCGGGCTGGAGACGCAACTGGCGCTCGGCAACATGCACGCCACGCGGGACTGGGGCCATGCGCGGGACTACGTGCAGGCGATGCACCTGATGATGCAGCAGGACGTGGCGGACGACTACGTGATCGCCACCGGCCGCACCACCTCCATCAAGGACCTGTGCACCATCGCGTTCAGCCATGCCGGGCTGAACGCGGAGGACCACGTGACCACGCGCTCCGACCTGATCCGCCCGGCCGAGGTGGACGTGCTGCTGGGCGACTCGTCCAAGGCGCAGCAGGTGCTGGGCTGGCGGCCGGAGACCTCGCTCGAGGCCATGATCGGCGAGATGGTGGAGGCAGACCTGGCCCGGCACCGCGCCCGCATGGCCGCCTGAGCATGGCGGCGGGCGGCCCGTCCCGCATCCTG
>CAXTTH010000337.1:0-2868 GCA_964247035.1 uncultured Acetobacteraceae bacterium | reverse complement strand
CGCCGGGCTTGCCGCTGGGGCCGGTGAGCCGGTGCTGGCCGCCGCGGGTGACGCGCACGCGCCCGGCGTCCGGCCCGTCGCCGACCTGGACGCGCACCATCTCGTAGTGCTGCCACCAGGCGAGCATCCCCTCGTCCAGCAGGTCCCGCCGCACCGTCAGCGAGGCGTGCTGGGTGAAGCGGCCGGCCTTCGAGACCAGCAGCGTGACCGGGTGGCGGCCCTTGACGAGGGCGGCCGGGACGGCGGGGGCGAGGTCCTGCCAGCTCATGACGCACCGACCGGGCTGAAGCGGGACAGCCGCGGCGAAAGCCGTTGCCGGCCCCCGCCGCGGCGCTCCACCATCGGAAGGGCCAACCACCGATGGGGAAGACGATGACCAAGGAAGACCGCAGGTTCCTGGAGGAGCTTGCCAAGCAGCAGCAAGCGTTCCTGGAGGCGCTCGCAGAGCAGCAGCGCATTTTCATGGAGCGCCTGGCCGACCGCCAGATGGCGGCGAGCCTGGCCGTGGCGCTCATGGCCCGGCTGCCGGCAAGGCCCGGCGAGGACGGCATCGAGCTCGCCTTCCAGCAGTTCGGCAAGATGCTCAGCGTCATGGCGCAGCCGTAGGAGCCGGCTCACAGCGCGTCCGCCGGACGGATGGTCACGAATCGGCCGTCTGGTTCCCGGAGGACGCGGACGACCTGCTCGTGCGGGTATCCGACGATCTCCCCGCGCGTGTTCACCTGGTCGGCCGGAACGAGGCTGACCTTGAAGTGGCGCGGAACCGGCCCGATCGTGTCCGACTTGATCCAGGCCGCAAGCTGCGCGGCGGCGGCGATCGGGTCGGCGACGGTGCCGAGATGGCCGTCCGCGCCGAGCGCCGCCGCCACGAACAGCAGCGCGTCCAGGCGCAGCCCCAGTGACACCTCGCCGGGCATGGTGCGGCTATCGAAGTCGCCGGTCAGCAGCCAGGCGGCCAGCTCCACCGGATCGAACGGGCGGCCGTGGTCGGTGGTGGCCCCCGCCAGCCGCAGCCGCAGGGCGACGACATCATCCAATACCGGGAGGTCGGGCTGGTCCGGGTCGGCAGGGCAGGTCGGGTCCATGGGCGCCTCGCAGGGTTGCGAGGGATAGCTAAGCATCGCCTAGCGGCCAGCGTCAATAGGCAATGCCTAGTATTTCGAGTTGATGCCTATGTGTGCAACCGTTGCGCTCGCATGTCGGCGCTTGTTCCGGATGCGTCGAGAGCGGAAAATATTTGGCCGAGAGGGTATCTTGCGAGGTCCACCGGCCCCGCGAATCCTAGGATTAGATTCATGGGCGGAAGCGGAGCGATGGGTGATTTACTTCAGTTTGCGCAAAGACGGCATGTCCACTGCCCCAAGATAGGCGAACAACGCGGCTTTCTTGAGGAACGACAATCCTCTGAACATCTCCAGCAGGGCAAGCTCGTCGAGGTCATCAACGAAGTCGCCTCTCTGTGGTTTTCCCTTCCCGACAGCCATCCGATGTTCGACATCGGCCGTGATCTTGCTCGCGGGTTGCTCGGGCAAGACGCCTATGATGGGAATATCATCGCCACAGAGAGTATTGATCGAAACCTGGTAGAGCGTTGCTAGCCGGGCGATCTTATCGACTGTCGGCTTACTTCGCCCGGTTTCCCATTGAGCGACTGACGATGGCTTGATCTTGAAGTGGTTTGCGACCTGCGCCTGGGATAATCCAGTCGCGCTTCGCAGCTTTTTCAGACGGGTTGGCCAGGGATCCATGCGCGGAACATGCCTATGGCTGCCATCTGCCGCGCCTAGCGTTTGCCTATTGCCGGTTTCGCTAGGCATCGCTTAATATGCCGACATGCGTGAGCGCGAGCCAGTTCTCCAGGAGGCGATCGAAGCGGCGGGTGGGCCGGCAGCTTTTGCAAAGGCTGCCGGCGTGAAATTGCCCTCGATTTATTCCTGGAAGCGCATTCCGGCTGAGCGTGTGGTTCGCGTAGAGACGGCGACAGGCATACCCCGCCACCGCCTTCGCCCGGACGTGTTTCCCGATCCGCTGTCTGATCCGACAAGGACCGCGGCATGATGGCTGCCTTGTCTGGCTCATGCATCTTCGGGCGGCTGCGGTTCCACGATGCTGGAACCGGCGTTGTTCACAGTCCCGTCGTCCCGCAAGGAGTAGTATCTGGGCGGCTGGTCATCGGCCGTCGCCTGGGGCGTAGGCGCGGGCGCATGAGATGCCCCAAACGTTCCCTGCAAATCAGTCTGCAGTTGACCGTTCATCGTCGGCTCCGCCATGCGATCGAGGCGAAAGGTCAGTATCTTTTGCTTCAGTTCACAGAAGGCGACGAGTTTCGTGAGGCGGTATTCAGTTCCCACAAGCGCGTATATGCCCTGTTGAGGCCGTATAGTGCGTTCGGATCGGTTGCCTTCAGCATTTCTGTAGACAATCGAAAGTCGGTAGTTGCCGATTATCTCGCGGCTGATCTCGTTTGGATTGCTGTAGACGTTCCTGCGAGGCCGCTTGCGGCCTGTGATAGGCTGGCTTGGTTGCTGCGTCAGTCGCCACACCACAAAGCACAGCACCGCAGCGGCAACCATGCACAGCCACAAAAACTGTTCACCTGTCATTCCCGTCTCCATCGGTTGGTTCGCATCTCCGATGGTGGCCGAGGGGGGCGTGGCCGGCAACGGCGCGCCCCCCGAAGGGCCCTGTTCGACGCCTACCGGGACGCGCATCTCACGCCCTCCGGCCGCGCCGGGCGGCCAGCTGCGCTGGCGCTGCCATGACGGCGCCCGTGGAGCACTGGAGCGACTGCACGCTGCATGGGGTGACCCCGCCGCCGTGCGACTGCGGCGGCGTCGCGTTCGATCCGCCGCTGCGCACGAGTCTCGC
>CAXTTH010000336.1:0-2901 GCA_964247035.1 uncultured Acetobacteraceae bacterium | reverse complement strand
GGTTCGCGCTGTGGTCGCCGCAGGTGCTGTCCTCCGGGCACGAGGCGCTGCGGCTGGGGCTGGATGCGCCGTACCCTGCCACGCACATCGCGCTGCTGATCCTGGCCAAGTCGGTGGCCTCGGCGGTGTCGATCGGCTCGGGCTTCCGCGGCGGGCTGTTCTTCGCCTCGCTGCTGCTGGGGGCCATGGTGGGCAAGCTGTTCGCCGCCGGGCTCGCCGCCATCACGGTGACGCAGGCGTTGCCGGCCGTGGTGTGCGCCCTGGTGGGGATGAGCGCGCTGGCCGTGGCGGTGGTGGGCGGGCCGCTGACCATGGCGTTCCTGGCGCTGGAGAGCACGGGCAGCCTGCCGATGACCATCGCCGTGCTGGCCGCCTCCGTCGTGTCCTCGCTGACGGTGCGGCGGACCTTCGGCTACTCCTTCGCCACCTGGCGCTTCCACCTGCGCGGCGAGGCGATCCGCTCGGCGGTGGACATCGGCTGGGTGCGCAGCCTCACGGTGGGACGGATGATGCGCAAGGACGTCCGCACGGTGCGCGGCAACGTCACGGTGGCGGCGTTCAAGCGGCAGGTTCCGCTCGGCTCGGTGGACCGCGTGGTGGTGACGGACGAGGACGGGCACTACGCCGGCATGGTGCTGACGCCGGAGGCCCACCTGGCCGAGGAGCCGGACAGCCGCGTGGCCGCCCTGCTGCACTACCCGACGGACGTGCTGCTGCCGCAGATGACCATCAAGGAGGCGGTGCAGATGTTCGAGACCACGGAGTCCGACGCGCTGGCGGTGGTGGACGCGGCGGACACCCGCAGCGTCATCGGGATGCTGACCGAGCAGCACGCGCTGCGGCGCTACACGGAGGAGCTGGACCGGCAGCGGCGGGAGCTGTCGGGGGAGTGAGGCTGGGTGGCCCCTTGCCGCGCTACAGCACCGCCAGCACCGCCTCCGCCCGGCTCACGTCGAAGTCGCCCGGCGCCTCGACCGCCAGATGCGTCACCTTGCGGTCCACCACCACCATCGCGAAGCGCTGGCTGCGCATCCCGAGGTCGCGGGCCGTCAGGTCCAGCTCCAGGCCCATAACCTTGGTGAGGGCGGCGGAGCCGTCGGCCAGCATGACGACCTTGCCCTCCACGCCCTGCTGCTTGCCCCAGGCGGCCAGCACGAAGGGGTCATTCACCGCCATGCACACCACCGTGTCCACGCCCTTGGCCGCGAACGCTTCCGCCTGCTGCACGTAGCCGGGCAGATGCTTGGCGCTGCACGTGGGGGTGAAGGCGCCGGGCGTGGCGAACACCACGACCGTCTTGCCGCCGAACAGGCCCGCCGTGCTGTCCTCGTGCGGCCCGTCCGGCCCGGCAACCGTGAGTTTCGTCTCGGGCAGCGTGTCGCCCACCTTGATCGTCATGATTAACGCTCCGTCATGCCGGCGGGACGCTAGCGGGACGGAGCAGCCCTGTCACGCGTCTGCCGCCGTTGCCGCCAAGCCATTGCGGCGCCCCCGTTTTGCGCCAAGATAAATGCCATGCAAGCGATGACATTCCCCGGAGACGATGCCGGGCTGACCGGGCAGCTGCTGGTGGCGATGCCCGCGCTGGAGGACCCGCGGTTCAGCCGCAGCGTCATCTATCTCTGCGCCCACACCCAGGAGGGCGCCATGGGCCTGATGCTGAACCGCCCCCTGGCCAGCCCCGGCTTCGACGACCTGCTCAAGCAACTGGACGTGCTGCCCGCGCCGCCGGTCCGGCGCATCGCCCTGTGCGACGGCGGCCCGGTGGACGGCTCGCGCGGCTTCGTGCTGCACACGGCCGACTGGTCGGGGGATGGCAGCTTGCAGGTCGATGAGGCGGTGGCGCTCACCGCCAGCCTGGACGTGCTGAAGGCGATCGCCTGCGGGGACGGCCCGAAGGAGGGCGTGCTGGCGCTGGGCTACGCCAGCTGGGATGCCGGGCAGTTGGACGACGAGATCAAGGCCAACGCCTGGCTGTCGGTGCCGGCCTCGCTGGACCTGATGTTCGACGCCGACCACAGCACCAAGTGGCACCGCGCCTTCGCCTCCATCCGGGTGGACCCGGCGCTGCTGTCCGGCACCGCCGGGCACGCCTGAGCCTTACCAGGCGAAGCGCGGCACCGTTGCCACCGGCGCCAGCCCGGCCGCTGCGGCTTCGGCGGCGGCGGCCCCATGATCGTCGCCTAGCGCCTCGGCATGCACGCCGCCCAGCACCCAGCAGGAGTCGATGCCGGCCGCTGCGGCCCCGGCGATGTCCGTGCGCAGCGAGTCGCCCACGGCCAGCGTGCGCTCCCGCGGGGTGCCCAGCATGGCGAGAACGGGGCCGTAGATCGCCGGGTCCGGCTTGCCCAGGGAGCGCACCGCGCCGCCGAGCTGCTGGTAGCGCTCGGCCAGCGCGCCGGCGCAGACCAGCCGCACGCCGCCGCGGATGACTTCGAGGTCCGGGTTGGCGCACAGCATCGGCAAGGCATGGCGGGCGCAGTCTTGCAGCAGCTCCTCGAAGGGGGCGATGCTGGTCGGGCCGCGATGGTCGTCCGGGCCGGTGTTCAGCACGAACTCGGCCTCGCCGGGGGTTGCGACCTGCTGCAGGTCCAGCGCCTCCATCACGTCGCGGTCGCGCTCGGGGCCCAGGTGCCACACGCGGGTCCCCAACGCCGCGAACCAAGGGTCGGCGCGGTCCAGCAAGGCCAGGTGGGCCGCCTCGCCCGAGGTGAGCAGGCCGGCGTACAAGTCGGGTCCAAGGCCCATCTGCGTCAGCAGGGCGGCCACGGCGCGGGCGCGGCGCGGCGGGTGAGGGACGGTCCAGCCTGCGCCCAATGCGTAAATCCGCGCTTCTTCAGAAGCCCCCGCGCCGCGGCACCGCGCGCCACGCGAGCAGGAAAGCCGCCGCCAGGATAACGT
>CAXTTH010000335.1:0-2921 GCA_964247035.1 uncultured Acetobacteraceae bacterium | reverse complement strand
CCTACGGCCGCACCGCGATCGGCGCCGGCGTGGACCGGGCCGCCGCCCTGCTGTCCGAAGGCGGGTTCGGCGAGGCGCGCCAGGTGATCGACGTGGCCGGGGATGGCACCAGCAACGCCGGCCGGCCGGTCACGGAGGCGCGGGACGCCGCCGTGGAGCTGGGGATCACGGTCAACGGCCTGGCCATCATCAACGACCATCCCGTGTCCTACACCTTCGCCCACGTGCAGCCCCCCGGCGGGCTCACGGCCTGGTACCGGGAGAACGTGGCGGGCGGGCCCGGCGGCTTCGTGGTCGAGGTGCATGACTTCTCGGCGTTCGGCGCCGCCATGGGACGCAAGCTGGTCAACGAGATCGCCGGGCTGCCGGCCGGGCGCGGCTGAAAGGACAAGGCATGGAACAACGCACGCTGGGCCGCTCGGGCTTGCAGGTCTCGGCCATCGGGCTGGGCTGCAACAATTTCGGCGGCCGGATCGGGCTGGAGGAGGCGCGGGCGGTGGTGCATGCGGCGCTGGACGCCGGCATCACCTTGTTCGACACCGCGGACGTGTATGGCGCGCTCGGCATCGGCAGCCGCGCCAGCCACAAGGGCGCCTCGGAGGAGATCCTGGGCGCCGTGCTGGGGCCGCGGCGGCGCGAGGTGGTGGTGGCCACCAAGTTCGCCATGCCGATGGACGCGAGCGGACGCCGGGTCGGCGCGTCCCGCCGGCACATTGTCCGCGCGGCGGAGGACAGCCTGGCGCGGCTCGGCACGGACTGGATCGACCTCTACCAGCAGCACGCGCCCGACCCCGGCACGCCGATCGAGGAGACGCTGAGCGCACTGGACGACCTGGTCCGGGCCGGCAAGGTGCGTTACCTCGGCTGCTCCAACTTTCCCGCCTGGCAGGTGGCGGACGCGCTATGGACGGCGGATGACCGGCGACTCACTCCGTTCGTGTCCTGCCAGGACGAGCTGTCCGTGCTGGTGCGCGGGGCGGAGAAGGAGCTGCTGCCGGCGATGCAGCGGTTCGGACTCGGGCTGCTGCCCTACTTCCCACTGGCGAGCGGCCTGCTGACCGGCAAGTACCAACGCAACGCCGCCATGCCGGAGGGGGCGCGGCTGACCGGCGCCAAGGCCCTGGCCGACCGATACCTGACGGACGCGCACTGGCCCCGGGTGGAGGCCCTATCGGATTTCTGCGCCGCCCGTGGCCGCACCTTGCTGGAGCTGGCGTTCGGCTGGCTGCTGTGCCGCAAGCCGGTGGCCAGCGTGGTCGCGGGGGCGACGCAGCCGGGGCAGGTGCGGCAGAACGCGGCGGCTGCCGGGTGGACGCTCTCGGCCGAGGAGCTTGCCGAGGTTGACAGGATTACGGCTTAGCCACGGCGATCACGTAAACCGGCGCAGCGAGACGATTCCGTATGTCGTGCGTCTAATGCGTCACGGTGCAGGTGCACCGCAAGGAGATCGCCCGATGTTCATGCGAATCGACAAGTTGCAAGCGGCCCTGCCGGAGCCGACCGAGCCCAACCCCAACGCGGCGGCAGCCCTGCAGGAATTGCTGGGCGGCAAGTATGGCGAGATGTCCACCCTGGGCAACTACATGTTCCAGAGCTTCAACTTCCGCAGCAAGTCCAAGCTGCGCCCGTTCTACAGCCTCGTGAATGCCATCTTCAGCGAGGAGCTGGGCCATGTGGAGCTGGTCAGCACCGGCATCTCCATGCTCGCCAACGGCCCTGGCAACCAGACCTCCAACATGGACATCAGCGGCGCCCCGTTCGAGGACATGCAGAACACCACCCTGCCGGGTGCCTTCCTGTCCAACGGCGGCGGCGCTACCCCGGTGAACTCCAACGGCCTGTCCTGGAACGTGGACATGGTGACCACGACCGGCAACGTGATCATCGACCTGCTGCACAACTTCCACCTGGAATGCGGCGCGCGCATCCACAAGCTGCGCGTGTACGAGACCATGAGCGATCCGACCGGCCGCGAGGTGTGCGGCTACCTGCTCGTGCGCGGCTCCGTCCATGCGCACGCCTACGCGCTGGCGCTGAAGCAACTGACGGGGGTTGCGATCGAGAAGATGCTGCCGACGCCGAACATCAACCTGAGCCGCATCCCGGAGTGCCAGAAGTACTTGCAGGAGGGCAGCCATCGCCGCCTGTACAAGTTCAGCCCGCAGGACTACTCGGAGGCTGCCGGCATCTGGGGCAACGGCGAGATGGCCCTGCCGGGCGACCCGCCGGGCGAGCTGGAGCTGGTGGACGGCCATCCCGAAGGCGGCAAGATCCCGGAGCTGGCCGGCAACTACGGCGCGTTCGCCCCGGACTACGCGCCGGAGGAGATGTTCGAGATCGCCACCAAGCTCTACCAGAAGTCCCGCTAGGCGGCCTGCAAGGGGCTGCGCGCCCCTTCACCCACGCCATGCCGCGGTGTAACGCCGTGGCATGGCTGCCTCCCCCGTCATCGCCCAGTGGCTTGCCGCCAAGGAACAGCAGCCGGACGCGCTGCTGTTCTTTCGCATGGGCGATTTCTACGAGCTGTTCTTCGACGACGCCGTGGCAGCGGCGGCAGCCCTGGGCATCGCGCTCACCGCCCGCGGCGAGCATGAGGGCAAGCCGATCGCCATGTGCGGCGTGCCGATCCATGCCGCCGAGGGCTACCTCGCCCGGCTGATCCGCCGCGGCTTCCGCGTGGCCGTCGCCGAGCAGATGGAGGCGGCTTCCGCCCGCACCGGCAAGGCGCCGCTCAAGCGCGAGATAGTTCGCCTGGTGACGCCCGGTACGCTGACGGAGGACTCGCTGCTGGAAGGCGGCCGCCCCAACCTGCTGCTCGCCCTGGCCCGCGCCGGGCGCACGCTGGGCGCAGCTTGGCTCGACATCTCGACCGGGCTGTTCGAGACGGCCGAGGTGGACGACCTGGCCGCGCTGCTCGGCCG
>CAXTTH010000334.1:0-2928 GCA_964247035.1 uncultured Acetobacteraceae bacterium | reverse complement strand
CCCTCGTCGTCCCGTTCCCGCCCGGCGGCTCGACCACCATCGTGGCCCGGATCGTTGCCGACAAGATGAGCGAGGCGCTCGGCCAGTCGCTCGTCATCGACAATCGCGGCGGCGCCGGCGGCACCGGCTTGGGTGGGGAGAGCTGCGCCGTGAGTGCACCCGGCGACTCGCCCAGCAGCAGCGCGATCGCGTTGCTGGTCACGTCCGCCTGCGCTTGCAGCTGCGGGATGGTCGCGGCGGTGCTGGCCACCTGGGCGGCGGCGTTGGCCACGTCCAGCCCCGTGGTCAGCCCGCCCGACTGGCGCTCCCGGGTCAGCCGCAGGCTGTCCTGCTCGCTGGCCAGCGTGTCCCGGGCGATCTGCAAGTCCCGCTGCTGGCCGCGCAGTTGCAGGTAGTCGTTGGCGATCTCGGCCAGCACGGTCACCAGCGAGTCGCGCCGCTGCTCGGCCGACATGGCGATGTTGGCGTCGGCCGCCTCCACCTCGCGCCTCACCCGGCCCCAGAAGTCGAGCTCCCACGTGGCATCGAAGCCCGACTGGAACAGGTTGAACGACCCCAGGTGCATGCCCGGGCCGCCGCCCGTGGAGGTGACGCTGGTGGGGATGCCGCCGGAGGTGCCGCTCAGCCCGTTGGCGCTGGTGGCCGTGCTGGCATTCTGGCCCCCACCGCCGCCGCCGCCGATCAGGCCGATCACGCCCCGGTCCGAGATCTTCTCCCGCACGTAGTTGGTGTTGCTGTTGGCCGTCGGGTACTGGTCCGCCGCGGTGACGCCGCGCTGCGCCCGGCTCTCCTGCAGCCGCACGGTGGCAAGCCGCACGTCGAGGTTGGAGCGGGCGGCCTGCTCCTCCCGCTGCGTCTGGAGCGGGTCGTCGAACACCTGCCACCACGCCGGGGCGATCGGCTCGGCCACGACCTGGCTGGGGGCCGCGGCGGGCTGCGGCCGCGGACGGCTGGCGAACCAGGAACCGGGCGTCCACAGGCTGGGGCGCTGGAAGTCCGGCCCGAGATTGCAGCCGCCCAGAGGGATCGCGGCGGCCACGGCGGCAGCGAGCGTAAGGGAGGGCAGTCTCAAGGTCGGCGCGCCTCCGGCAGGGTGGGCCAGCCGGCCCAGGCTGACCGATCGGTTCGGTCAGCCCTTTGACACCAACCCCGCTTTGCGTGGAAGGTCAACCCACACAAGGGAAGACGAGCTGGATTGAACACCGACGCCGCTTGCTTCTCAGAGGAAAAGCAATCCCAGATACTCCGCGGCGCTGCGGACGTGTTCTCGCAGCATGGTTACGAGGGTGCCAGCATGTCGCGCATCGCGGCGTGCGCCGGCGTCTCGAAGGGCACGCTTTACAACTATTTCGACGGCAAGGCGGAGCTGTTCGCCGCCTGGGTCGCGGGGGAATGCGAGGACCTGCGGCACGCCTTCGACACCCAGGACCCGGATGGCGCGCCGAGCGCCGGGTTGCGCGCGATCGGGTTGCGGATGCTGCGCCTGATGCTCTCGGACGCCGGGCTGACGATCTTTCGCATGACGGTGGCGGAGGCGTTCAAGTTCCCAGAGCTGGCCCGTGCCTATTACGACACCGGCCCCCGCATGGCGGTCGGCTTCCTGTCCACCTGGCTCGCGCGGCAAGCGGCGGCCGGCCGGCTGGACATGGCGGACCCGGTATTCGCCGCCGAGCAGTTCTTCGCGCTCTGCCAGACCCGCATCGCCATGCTGCGCCGCCTCGGCCTGACCGGAAGCGTGGACGAGGCGATGATGGAGACGGTGGTGGACGCGTCCGTGCTGATGTTCCTCAACACCTACGGAGTCAAGCGATGACCGACATCCTGCCCGCCGTGCTGGACCGCATCGAGGCCGGGCTGGACGCCTCCCGGGCGCGCTGGTTCGAGCTGCTGCGCATCCCGAGCGTCAGCGCCCAGCCCGTCCATGCTGGCGATTGCGCCGCCGCCGCGGACTGGCTGCGCGCCTACCTGGCGGAGATCGGCTTTGACGTGCAGGTCATCGGAACGTCGGGCCACCCCGTGGTGCTGGGGCGCCATCCGGGCACGGCGCCAGGCCCGCAGCTGCTGTATTACGGGCACTACGACGTGCAGCCGGCCGAGCCGCTGGAGCTGTGGCACAGCCCGCCATTCGAGCCGGCGCAGGGCGAAGGCCCGCACGGCCCCCGCATCACCGCCCGTGGCGCGGTGGACGACAAGGGCCAGGTCATGATGTGGCTGGAGGCGCTGCGCAGCTGGCACGACGCCGCTGGCGGCCCGCCCTGCCCGGTGACGGTGCTGATCGAGGGCGAAGAGGAGGTGGGCAGCGTCAACCTCGAACCCTTCCTGCTGGAGCACCGGGACGCGCTCGCCGCGGAGGTGGCCATCGTCAGCGACACGGGCATGTGGGACGTGGACACCCCCGCCCTCACCACCCGGCTGCGCGGCATGGCGTATGTCGAGCTGACGCTGCACGCGGCGGAGCGGGACCTGCACTCGGGGCTGTTCGGCGGCTCGGCGCTCAACCCGATCAACGCGCTGACCCGCATCCTCGGCGCGCTGCACGACCCGGACGGGCGGGTGCAGCTGCCGGGCTTCTATGACGGCGTCGCCGACGTGCCGCCGGCCGTGGCCGCCGAGTGGCAGGCGCTCGGCTTCGACGAGACAGCGTTCCTAGGCGGCATCGGCCTGTCCGCGCCGGCCGGCGAGCGCGGCCGGACGGCGTTGGAGCGCCTGTGGGCGCGGCCCACCGCCGACATCAACGGCATCTGGGGCGGCTACACCGGCGCAGGCAGCAAGACGGTGATCGCGGCGCAGGCCTCGGCCAAGGTGTCGTTCCGCCTGGTGCCGGGGCAGGACCCAGCGGCGGTGTCCGCCGCCTTCCAGCGCTTCGTGGCCGACCGCGCGGCGGGCGCCCCCCGGGGGGGGGTGGGGGGGGTGCGCACCGCCCCCCCC
>CAXTTH010000333.1:0-2934 GCA_964247035.1 uncultured Acetobacteraceae bacterium | reverse complement strand
AGGTGCAGCCGGGCCTGGGCGCGGCGCTGGCGAAGGCGCTGGCCCGCATCCTGGCCGGCTGGCCCACGGCCCTGCCCCGCGGCCACATCCACGCCGACCTGTTCCCGGACAACGTGTTCTTCCTGGACGGCCGGCTGTCCGGGCTGATCGACTTCTACTTCGCCGCCACCGACCTGCTCGCCTACGACCTCGCGGTGTGCCTCAACGCCTGGTGCTTCGAACCGGATATGTCGTTCAACGTCACCAAGGCGCGGGCCATGCTGTACGCCTACGCTGCCCGTCGTCCGCTGGGCGCCGCCGAGCGGGCCGCCCTGCCGGTGCTGTGCCAGGGAGCGGCAATCCGTTTCCTGCTGACCCGGCTATACGACTGGGTGAACACGCCGCCGGGTGCGCTGGTGACGCGCAAGGACCCGCTGGAATACCTCGGCCGCCTGCGCTTCCACCTGCTCGCCACGGATGAACATGCCTATGGACTCTGACAACGCCGGCCTCGTCGAGATCTGGACCGATGGCGGCTGCAAGCCCAACCCCGGCCCGGGCGGCTGGGCCGCGATCCTGCGCTTCGGCGGCGCGGAGCGGGAGCTAACGGGGGCGGACGCCGCCACCACCAACAACCGCATGGAGCTGGCCGCCGCGGCCGCCGCGCTGGAGGCGTTGACCCGGCCGTGCCGGGTGCTGCTGCACACGGACAGCGAATACGTCCGCAACGGCATCACCCGCTGGCACACCGGCTGGGTGCGGCGGCAATGGCGTAACGCAGCGGGCGATCCGGTGGCCAACATGGCGCTGTGGCAGCGCCTGCTGGCGGCAGCCAAGCCGCACGAGGTCGAGTGGCGCTGGGTGCGCGGCCACGCCGGGGACGTGATGAACGAGCGGGCGGACATGCTGGCGACTCAGGCGCGGGAGAATGGGGCGTGAGAGTTGTGTAGTATAAGCTATAGATTGTCACTGTAACGAGAATTATTAGAATATGATCTTGAACAATACTTATATAATCTTGAGCGTTGGTGCTGTTCTAAGCGGCTTATGGTCAATTCACAAGATGCTACTTCCGCAACATAGTCAGTTGCAAGATTAAGGCGACTAGGCCCTGTTAGGGCTTGAGGTATATTCTTATCTTGGATGGATGGATGACGAGAGGCTGTATGGCGTCCTGACGGACGCGGAGTGGGCGTGGCTTGGGCCGCTGGTTGAGGCGGTGCGGCCGCGCGGCAAGACGGAGCCGCACGAGTTACGCCGCACGGTGGAGGCGATCATCTGGCGGCACGCGAACGGCGCCAAGTGGCGGTCGGTCCCGGCCGGGCTTGGTCCGTGGTGGATGGCTGCCCAGTGCTGGAACCGCTGGTTCCATGCGGGCGCTTGGGAACGCTTGTTTGCCTTGGCCCAGGAGCATGGCGGCGGGGTGAAGCTCGGCATGGCGTTCCTGGACGGCAGCACCATCCGCGCCCACCGGTGCGCGGCAGGTGCGGCCAAAAAGGGGGGACCAGCGCCGAGCGGGACCAGCGCGAGGCGCTTGGGCGCTCGCGCGGCGGCTTCGGCACCAAAGCGGCAGCGATAGCCGACAGCCAGGGACGAGCCATTGGGTTCGTGCTGGCCCCAGGCCAGGCGCACGAAGCGCTGCTGACGCCCGCTTTGCTGGCCAAGCTGCCGGGCAGGCCGCTTTGGGTGGCAGCTGACAAAGGCTATGCTTCCGGTGCGGTGCGCAGCCAGGTTTGGGACATCGGCGCGCGGCCTGCCATCCCGGCCAAGCGGGGCGAGGCTGGCGTGCGCTGCCCAGATTGGATCTACAAGCATCGCAACGAGATCGAGCGCCTGTGGGGCAGGCTGAAGGAATGGCGGGCCGTGGCGACCCGATACGAAAAGCTGGCCCGATCCTTCATGGGCGTGCTCTGCCTCGCAGCAACCATGGATTGGATCAAGACCTAACAGGGCCTAGGATCCTCCTGCTAAACTATGCTTGGATAGCCGAACAGAGCATCCAGCGACCGCAACATACTTGGATACAC
This sequence comes from uncultured Acetobacteraceae bacterium, assembly GCA_964247035.1. Taxonomy (GTDB): domain Bacteria; phylum Pseudomonadota; class Alphaproteobacteria; order Acetobacterales; family Acetobacteraceae; genus LMUY01. The sequence continues at coordinate 928 of CAXTTH010000333.1, read as the reverse complement.
TAGGCCCTGTTAGTTCTTGATCCAATCCATGGTTGCCGCGCTGCAGAGGACGCCTGTGAAAGACAGGGCTGTTTTCTCGTGTCGCGTGGCGATGGCCCGCCATTCCTTGGGCCTGCCCCACATGCGCTCGATGCGATTGCGATGGCGGTAGATGAAGTCAGGGCAGCGCACAGCGGCCTCGTTTCTCTTGGCAGGCACGGCGGGCCGGGCGCCCATGTCCCAAACGTGGGCGCGCAACTGATCCGACGAGTAGCCCTGTCGGCAACCACCCAGGCCGCTGCGCCCGGCAACTTGGATAGCAGCGCAGGCGCGCTCGGCAGTTCGTGCGCCTGGCCCGGGGCCAAGTGGAACGCGACCGCGCGGCCCAGGCTGTCGGCCACAGCCGTCACCTTGGTGCCAAAGCCGCCACGGCGGTTCGGCGAAGCCGGGAGCCGTCCAAGCGCCTCACGCGCCTCGCGTTCGGGTCCGGACCCTCCTTTTTGGGCGCTCCCGCCGCCTTCGCATGTGCCCTCACGTTGGTGCCGTCCAGGAACGCCATGCCCAGCTCCGCACCGCCCACGCGCTCCTGCGCCAAGGCCGGCAAGCGCTCCCACACGCCCTGCTTGCCCTAACGAATGAAGGTCTGCGCGGCGTTATGCCACTCACCCAGCTCAGCCGGCACCGCCCGCCATGCCGCCCCGTTCCGGTGCCGCCAGATGATCGCCTCCAGCGTGCGCCGCAGGTCCTCGTGCGGCGTCTTGCCACGCGGACGCACCATCAGGACCAGCGACTCCAATACCGCCCACTGCGCATCCGAAAGCACATGCCCGCCACCCTTGCTCGCCATCCATGCAACATGGCATCCGCAACTAAGAGCTAACAGAGCCTAGCACGTCGCCGGCCAGCAAGGCCCGCCGCTCGCCATCCACGTCCAGCAGCAGCGCCCCGT
>CAXTTH010000332.1:0-2944 GCA_964247035.1 uncultured Acetobacteraceae bacterium | reverse complement strand
CCTACTCGGGAATGCCGCGGCTAACGCTGCTACACCACGCGTTGGGACATGACCCAGAGATGAGCGTCGTTCCATGACCAAACCATCCATGCTCCTGTCGTCCTTGGTTCTGCCAACTCTTGTCTGCCACGATGATCTCCGTTCATCCTATGTTCTTACCAAACTGAGTGCTCGTCCCAAGCGCGAAACCGCTGACATCATCATCCTGTATCGATGTGTGCTAGCGGCAATGCCCGAACCCGACCTCTGCCGCCAAGCGCTGGGCGGCGATCATGGCGGCATAGCAGATGTTTGGGCGGCGCAGGGGCAGCTGCCTAAATTGGTCATTGTTTGCGTCTACTCTAATGCCCAGCGGGCAGTGATCTACACGAGTGCTGGATGAAAAGCCGCAGGCCCAATGACCAGGAGAAGCAGCGGTAAGCAAGTGGCAGCCCGTCGAAAAGGCGAAGATCCCCGTTTCCGTCTTGGCTTCCTTCATCAACGATATCTATGCCATCTGCTTCCAAGCGCTGCACAAGCTGTAGCTTATCGCGTGATACATCGAATAGACTTATGACCTGATCTTCCGCACCACGATGGAAGCTCAGCAGCAAACTCGGCGCATCGCCTTCGCGCCAGGTCGGATTAGCCCGCATGAGAGGATCATAAGCATCTCGGAACACGATGCGGCGCGTAAAACTTCGTCCGTTGCGTATCAGTTGCTCTGACGTAAGCCAAACATCCTTGTTGATCACACGTAACGTAAATATAGTCGCCTTCGACCGTGGAGTGTCGGAACTTAATTTCATCTTTTGGAAGATTGTAACAATGCTGTTGTTTGCTCCCGATATAGATGATGCAGGTTGAGCATGACACATCACGCTCAGAAAAGAAAATAGAACTGCATCAAACAGCAAGGCAGAACCCTCTCTCACGGTCCGACATGCACCTGTTTCGGGACAATGCTGATCTCGCTTAATCGAATGACACTGGCCGTCTTGTCCGTAATAGAGGACTGTGGCTCGTCAAGAAGCGTTGCCATGGCTGCTCGGCTTAAATCAAGAACTCGGTCTTCTTGTGGAACACCATTGCCGACATCGTTCACTTCTACGATCACACGACGGCCGTTGTATCTCAGCATCAAATGGGTTCCAAAAGGTACAGCGCCTCGGTGGTCTCCCAGCAGTGCGGCAGTGTAGCCTGTGTGTTGGTAGACCCCAAACTCTGCTCCACGATTTCTACCAGCAACAGGGTGGCCCACCCATTTGTCTGCGTACGTCGAGGCAAGGCCGGAGAAGGGCAGGTCAGGTGATCCACCTAAGCGACGTGCCGGATCGTTAACCTATGTAGCGGATGTCCCATGACCAAACCACCCATGCTCCTGCCGCCCTTGGTTCTGCCAGGCCCCGTCTGCCACAATAATCTCTGTTCTTTCTGTGTTCTTACCATCATCGAGTGTTCGTCCCAAGCGCGAAACCGCTGACACCATCGCCCCCCACCGCTATATGCCAGCGGCAATGACCGAACCCGACCCCCGCCGCCGCCGCATCCTGTTCCGCGCCACCCATCGCGGCACCCAGGAAACCGACCGCCTCGTCGGCGGCTACGTCGCCCCCCGCCTGCTCGCCTTCACCGAGGCCGAGCTGGACGCCATCGAGGCCATGATGGACCTGCCGGACGTGGACCTGGCCGACTGGCTCATGGGCCGCATCCCTATCCCGCCCGGCGACCATGCCCCGCTGCTGCATGCCATGTATGCGGCCATCCACCGATGAGCGCCGTCACCATCTACGGCGCGCCCGAAGGCTACGACGCGCTGCTGCTCGCGCGCCGCCGGGCGGAGCACGCAGGCTCGGTGCTGCACGTGGCGCGGGACGACACCCGCATGGCGCGGCTGGGCGAGGCGCTGGCCTTTTTCGCGCCCGACCTGGAGGTGCTGCGCTTCCCCGCCTGGGACTGCCTGCCGTACGACCGGGTCTCGCCCAACCCGGCCATCGTGTCCGAGCGCATCGCCTGCCTGGCCCGCTTAGGGGAACCCGCAGGCCGGCCGCGCATCGTGCTCACCACCGTCAACGCCCTGGTGCAGCGGGTGCCGCCGCGCGCCGTGTTCCGCGGCGCCAGCCTGTCCGTCCGCACCGGCGGCAGCGTGGCGCCTGCCGCGCTGACGCAGTTCCTGGAAGCCAACGGCTACGGCCGCGCCGACACCGTCATGGAACCCGGCGAGTACGCGCTGCGCGGCGGCATCATCGACATCTTCCCCGCCGGCGAGCCCGACCCGGTGCGGCTCGACCTGTTCGGCGAGGAGGTGGAAAGCATCCGCCGCTTCGACGCCGCCACCCAGCGCTCCAACGACCGCATCGACCGGCTGGAGCTGCGCCCCGTGTCCGAGGTGGCACTCGACCCGGCGAGCGTCACCCGCTTCCGCGAGGCCTGGCGCGAGCTGTTCGGCCCGGAGGCGGCGCGGGACCCGATCTATGACAGCATCTCCGCCGGACGCCGCCACCCCGGCATGGAGCACTGGGCGCCGCTGTTCCACGCCAGCATGGAAAACCTGCTGGACTACCTGCCGGACGCCGCCGTCAGCCTGGACAACGAGTGGGAGGCGGTGCTGGCCGCCCGGCTGGAGATGGTCGCCGACCATTTCGACGCCCGCAAGACCCCGCCGCGCGACGGCGAGGTGCCCTACCGTGCCCTGCCGTCGGAACGGCTCTACCTGGACCGGGCGGAATGGGACGAGGCGCTGGCCTACGGACCCCTGTTCCAGTTCAGCCCCTACACCAAGGACGCCGCGGCGCCGGGCATCGACGCCGGCGGGCGGCTGGGCGCGCTGTTCACCCAGTCCGGCGGCCACGCCACCGCGGACGTGTTCAGCCAGTTGGGCGACCAAGCCGCCACCTGGGGCCGCGAGCGCCGCCGCGCCGTGGTCGCGGCCTGGACGCGCGGCTCGCGCGAGCGGCTGGCCAAC
>CAXTTH010000331.1:0-2949 GCA_964247035.1 uncultured Acetobacteraceae bacterium | reverse complement strand
CCCCGGTGTCGGACGGCTGGGCCGGCGGCCTGCCCGTGGTGTCCGCCTGGGCCCCGGTCGGCCCCACCGCCGACGTGCTGCCCCCCTGCCTCCGTATCCGGCGCGGGTGGGACAGCGCCGCCTGGCCCCGCGGCGCCCGCGGCTACTTCCAGGTCAAGGCGGCGATCCCGCGCATCCTGGAGGCGGAGGGCATCCGGACCTGAGGGTGCCCTGCGTCACGACGCCGAGTCGGACCGGATGATGTCAACGAACAACCCGAGGCGGCGCAGGTCGTGCCCTGGATTGTCGCAAGCGCGTTCAGCAGATTTCCAGTCTTGCGGTCTCCCTCGCATCCCGGCACATCTCGCCAGATGTCTGACGCAGTGGATCAGAGGGTCAAGGTAATGGCGGAGCGCCATCTTGCCGCCGCTCCGAACAGCCGTGCCTCCAAAGCATTGCGGGCGATGCTCGACAAAGGGTCGGTCACAACCGATGACTTGAAAAACCTTGGCTATAACCACGCGCCGCGAGCCATAGGCGATGTGCGCGATGCTGGCATACCCGTCGTGACTGAGCGAGCGCGTACGGCCGATGGAAGGCCTATGGCGCGCTACCGTCTGGGCCGGGCCGAGAATATTCAGGACGACAGGCACGCAGGCCGCTCCGTTCTGCCAAAATCGTTCAAGATCGAGCTGCTGGCGAAATACTCTTCGTCTGACTGCATAACGGGTGCCAGACTCGACTCCCGAGTTCTCCAAATCGACCACAGAATTCCGTACAGAGTAGCTGGAGATGCTGGACTGGCAGAGCGGGACACCTCGGCATACATGCTGCTCGACGCCAGTTCTCAGCGGGCGAAGTCCTGGTCATGCGAGCACTGCGCCAATTTTCTGAATCTGCGCGATCCAGACGTTTGCAAAAGCTGCTTTTGGGCCTACCCCGAAAGTTACCAGCACATCGCCATGCAAGAAATTCGCAGGACGGACATCATATGGAAGGAAGATGATGTCTCCGTTCACGACCGGCTCAAGGCACAGGCAGATCAAGATGGTACTTCGATGTCTGAGCTTATGCTGCGACTGGCACGATCAAAGGCATGGCACAATGATTAACTAGATGAACACTGCCTGACGGGCATCTGCATCTTTAAGCCGGAGTACTGTCTCCGTCGGCACGGCTAACCCTCCAGATAGGTACAGGCTCTCCACTGTCTCCGCACTCTCTCCATTGAGAGTGGCTTGACTGGACCGGCCAGCATGAAGATGGAGGCGCGTCATCCCGAGCCTTTCAGGCAACGGTGGGCCATAAGCCTTATCGCCGCACATGCCGTCGTACGAGAGAGCAAATCGAACGTTGCGAGCATTAAGGGACTCTAATCCGGCAACCAGTCGCTCCTGGGACATCCACTCAGCATACCGCCGGTCCTTGCCGATGGATGTTCCAAGATATGGTGGGTCCATGTAGGTGAAGTCGTTCGATCCGGCATCTGCCACGGTCTCCAACCAATCACCTGCTCTGGCTTCCGCTCGTCCTTTCAGCAACTCCGATGCACCTTCGAGAGCGAGGCGCATCTTGTCAGGGCGCATTCCTAGCCGCCGTTTGTCGACCGATTGAGTGAAGTTACCCTTGGCATTGAAGCGCACTGCATTCTTTACGCACCGACAAAGCAGATAGAGCAAGTCAACCGGATCGCGGCTTTGATTGAACCGTTCCCGCACTCGATTGAAATAAACAGTATCGCCTTGTTCTTGCCCTGACCAGATTTCCGTGTAGCGCGCAGCCACGTCCTTGGGATTATTAAGGATAGCAGTCCAGAGATACATCATCGGCGCTAGGGAATCTCCCAACACGATGTGCCGCGGCCTGCGATGCTTCGCTACCCACAAGGCCATTGCGGCAGACCCAGCGAATGGCTCGTACCAAGTCTCGATGTCATTGGGCACGTAGCGGCCGATGAGAGGCGCCAAGCTCCGCTTGCTGCCTTGGTAGGGAATCGGATGCGGAAGCTTCAGCATGTGCCAGTCATCCAACATGGTCCACAACCGAGACTGTGATGCCGCAAGCGCGATCATTCCCGTCAAACAGCAGTTCAACGCCTGCGGTCTCCAAAGCGGAACGGAGAGCTTCAAGGTTGTTCCGCATCGGCGCTCGCTTTCCGCTTTCGAAATCCTTCAACGTGCTTCGGCCGATCCTGGAACGCTTGGAAAGCTCCTCTTGTGACCAGCCCAGCCATCCCCTTGCTGCGCGGCATTGTTCAGGGGACAACATGAAACCTTCATAGCCGATGTAGTCCTATAAAGCCAATGTCGTCTTTTTAAGCCGACACGTGGGTTGCAAAGGCCATGGGGCCGCCGTCGAGAGGGCCGGCGAGGCAAGATGGTGCGGAAAGCTCACAGCAAATCCCTCACCACGGCCGCCCGCCACTCCCGCACGTGCTCGCCCAGGCCCCGCCCGCGCCAGGCGCGCAGGTCGATCGTCTTGGAAGCGGCGACGTCCTGGCGGAACACGTCCTCCATCTGCGCCCCGAACGCCGGGTCCAGGATGATGGCGTCGATCTCGTTGTTCCAGACCGTGCTGCGCCAGTCCAGGTTGGAGGAGCCCACCGCCGACCAGGCGCCGTCGATCACCGCCGTCTTGGCGTGCAGGATGCGCCCCTGGAACTCGTGCAGCTTGACGCCGGCCTCCAGCAGCTCGCCATAGTCTGCCCGCCCAGCCGCCACCGCGGAGTCGCTGGTGCTGCGGCCCGGCACAACGAGTTGCACGTCCACCCCGCGCCGCGCCGCCGCCTCCAGCGCGTGCAGCATGGCCGGCGTCGGCACGAAGAAGCCCGTCGTCAGGTGCACCGACGTGCGGGACAGCGCCATGGCGGCGAGCAGCGTGCGGTAGATCAGCGGCTGGCCGTTGTCCGGCGCGCCGTCGATCGCCTGCGCGGCCGAGTGCCGTGTGCGCCGGTCAACACGGTGCGCCAGG
>CAXTTH010000330.1:0-2951 GCA_964247035.1 uncultured Acetobacteraceae bacterium | reverse complement strand
GGGGGGGCGGCGTGCGGGTGGTGCGCGTGCTGGCCCTCGCCGCCCGGCGCGGCCCGGCGCCGGAAGCCCGCGCGCTGTACGAGGAGCTGGCGGAACCCGGCGCGCAGGCTTGTGCGGGGGATGAAACGGCGGCATGACGCCCCAATTGTGGGAGCCTTATTCCGAGTGCTGGAGCCTGCCGCATGACCTACGTGGTCACCGAGAACTGCATCAAGTGCAAGTACATGGACTGCGTGGAGGTATGCCCCGTCGATTGCTTCTACGTCGGCGAGAACATGCTGATGATCCACCCCGACGAGTGCATCGACTGCGGCGTGTGCGAGCCTGAGTGCCCCGCCGAGGCCATCGTGCCGGACAGCGACGACCGCGCGGCGGCCTGGGCCGAGCAGAACCGCACCTTCGCGCTGCAATGGCCCAACATCACCCGCAAGGGCGAGCCGCCGGCCGATGCCGACGCCTGGAAGGACAAGCCCGGCAAGGCCGCACTGTTCTCCGCCAACCCGGGCTGATCCCGGCCGCCGCGAGGCCCGAGTCCCGGCCTATCCGGCCGGGGCTGACGGTCGCCCTTTGATGTGCTATGCAGATCAAAGGGTTCAGGCAGCCTGATGAGACTGCCAGCCTTTTCCATGACGCCAAGGGGCACGACGGCACTCACCTGCCGGCCCGGGCATTTGTCGGCGGAGGTTGTCTGGCATGGCGAAGACCGGAACGAGCAGCGCCAACCCGCCCAAGCCAGCCCCGGCGCGCACCCGGCGGCCCTCGCCTGCCAAGGCCGCCGCCAAGACGGAGTTGAACGCCATCGACAAGATTGATCCGGCCGTGCTCGACGCGGCCGCACTCGACGAGTCGCCCCTCGCGGGGGTCGCGGAGCCCCTGGCCATGGCCGAGGCCGAGCTGGCGCCGGAGCTGGGCGACGAGGTCGAGCTGGCGCCGGGACTGGGCGAGGAGGCCGACCTGGCCGGCCTGCCGGACGCCGCGGCCGAGCTTGGCGAGGATGTCGAGGCGATCGCCGACGAGGACCTGGAGGCCGTCATCGCGCCGCCGGCCGAGGAGGAGGACGAGGAAGAGGACGACCTGCCGCGGACGCCACATCGCGTGGCGCCCCGCATGCCGGGCCACATGCCCGGCGTGCCCAACCGCCCGATCATGCACGCCCGCATGCCGGCCAAGGCGGAGATCTTCCACGAGGGCGACCACGTCGTCTATCCGACCCACGGCGTCGGCAAGGTGGAGAGGATCGCCACCGAGGAGATCGCCGGCCACAAGCTGGAGCTGATCCACATCACCTTCGAGGAGAACCGGATGACGCTGCGCGTCCCGGTGTCCAAAGCGCGCTCCGCCGGGCTGCGCAAGCTGGCGACGCGCAAGATGTTCGACGACGCGATGGCGGTGCTGAAGGGCCGGGCGCGGATCAAGCGCACCATGTGGTCCCGCCGGGCGCAGGAATACGAGGCCAAGATCAACAGCGGCGACCCGATCGCGATCGCCGAGGTGGTGCGTGACCTGCATCGCAACGCCGGCCAGCCGGACCAGAGCTTCAGCGAGCGGCAGATCTACGAGGCGGCGATGGACCGGCTCGGCGCCGAGCTGGCCGCCTTGGACAAGACCGACAAGCCGACCGCGATGACCAAGCTGGGGGACTTCCTCAAGACGGTGTAGCCAAGGTTGGGGCTCCGCCCCGAGCCCCGCCAGAGGACGAGGTCCTCTGGCCACCTGGTGCTTGGGGGTTAGGCCATGAAAAAGGCCCTGGAACTTGCGTTCCAGGGCCGTTTCGTCGGCACTAAGTCAATCAGTTGTTGTTGCTGCGCCCGCCGGTGAGCTGCAGCAGCAGCATGAACAGGTTGATGAAGTTCAGGTAGAGGCTCAGCGCGTCGTATACGCTGCGCTTGGCCGCCTGCTCCTGCCCGTCGGCGTGGGCGAACTGCGTGTAGGTCAGCTTGATGCGCTGCGTGTCGTAGGCGGTGAGGCCCACGAACACCAGCACGCCCACGATGCTGATCACGAACTGCAGTCCGCTGCTGCCGATGAACATGTTGACCACGCTGGCGAGGATGACGCCGATCAGCCCCATCATCAGGAACGAGCCCATGCCCGACAGGTCCCGCCGGGTCGTGTAGCCCACCACGCTCATCGCGCCGAACGTGCCGGCGGTGATGAAGAAGGTGCGCACGATCGACTCGCCGCTGTACAGCAGGAAGATGGACGTGAGGCTGGCGCCCATTGCCGCGCAGAACGCCCAGAAGATGCCCTGGACGGCCGTGCGGGACAGCCGGTTCACGCCGAACCGCAGCACCAGCACGAAGGCGAGCGGGGCGAACATGGCCACCATCGCCAGCGGTCCCTGCACGTGCCGCAGGCCGTACTGCGTCTCGCGCAGCGGGTAGAAGTAGTTGATCAGCGAGGTGTTGGCCACGCCGTAGGCGACGATGCCGGTCAGCAGCAGGCCGGACGTCATCCAGTTGTAGACGCGCAGCATGTAGGCGCGCAGCCCGGCGTCGAGTGCGGCGGCACTCGTGGCGCTGGCCGGCGCGTACGTGCGTAGGTCGGGGGTGTAGGCCATGGCCCGGAGATTCCTCAAAGTGGAGCGAGATGCTCCGTTGCGTGCTATGTTGGCCGAGTCGAGACGGCGAGCAAGACAAATCGGTGGCAGGTTGCGCCGCTTTAACGCGTCACTCGTTGCGAAGATAGGGCGCCGGACGCACCCGCAGCGCCGCAGCGGTGCCGGCATAGCCGAACCCCAGCATCAGCAGCACGCAGCCCCCCACCGTCGCGGCCAGCACGCCGGGCAGGAACGACCACGGCGCGCGCAGCAGGAAATGCACCACGCCCCAGCTCGCCAGCGTGCCCAAGCCGGCCGCGATCAGCCCGGCGGCGGCCCCGATGGCGCCGAACTCCACCAGCCAGGCGGTGCGGATCTGCCCCCGCGTGGCGCCCAGCGTCTTCAGCACCAC
>CAXTTH010000329.1:0-2954 GCA_964247035.1 uncultured Acetobacteraceae bacterium | reverse complement strand
CCCGCACGCCGTCGATGTCGGCCACCTTGGCGCCGGACTGCTTGAGGCGGGCGGCCACCTCCTCGATCACGCCGAACTTGCGGGTGTCGGGGCAGTCGAACCGCAGCTCGGGGGTGTTGACGACGTGGGGCAGCGCCTCGCGCACGGCGGACAGCTTGCCGGGCAGGCGGGCGAGGATGCCGAGCAGGCGGACGGAGGCGTACAGCGCGTCGTCGAAGCCGTACCACTTGTCGGCGAAGAACACGTGGCCGCTCATCTCGCCGGCCAGCGGCGATCGGGTGTCCGCCATCTTGGCCTTGATGAGGGAGTGGCCGGTCTTCCACATCAGCGGGGTGCCGCCTGCCTTGGCGATTTCATCGAACAGCACCTGGCTCGCCTTCACGTCGGCGATGATGGTGCCTTTGGGGTGGGATTTCAGCACGTCACGCGCCAGCACCACCAGCAGCTGGTCGCCGAACAGCATGGCGCCCTTGTCGTCCACCACGCCGATGCGATCGGCGTCGCCGTCGAAGGCGATGCCGAGGTCGGCGCCCTGCTCGCGCACCGCCGCGATCAGCTGCTCCAGGTTCTTGGGCACCGTCGGGTCGGGGTGGTGGGCCGGGAAGGTCCCGTCGATGACGCCGTTCAGCACGGTGTGCTTGCCTGGCAAGGTGCGGACGAGGCGTTGCAGCACCTCGCCGGCAGCGCCGTTGCCGTTGTCCCACACGACGGTGGAGATGCGGTCGCCGCCGTCCCAGTCGCTCAGCAGGCGGGCCACGTAGTCGGCCGCCACGTCCACGTCGCGGGTGCTGCCGGGGGCTTCGGCCACCACGTCCCCGGCAGCGGCCATGACGCCGACCTGCTGGATCTGGGGGCCGAAGAACGGCTTGCGGCCGAGCATCATCTTGAAGCCGTTGTAGTCGGGCGGGTTGTGGCTGCCGGTGACCATCACCGCGCCGGCGGTCTCCATGGTGGTGGCGGCGTAGTACAGCATCGGCGTCGGGCACAGGCCCACCCGCAGCACCTCCAGGCCGCACGCCATGAGGCCGCGGACCAGCTCGGGTTCCAGGGAGGGCGAGGAGAGGCGGCCGTCGTAGCCGACCGCGGCCGTCTTGCCGCCTGCGCGGGCGAGGACGGAGCCGAAGCAGCGGCCGATGGCGTAGGCGTCCGCCGGGTGCAGGGTGGCGCCGACGACGCCGCGGATGTCGTACTCGCGCAGCGAGGTGGGATCAAAATTGTGCTGGAACGGCATTGGGCACCTCCTGGTACTTGGTCAGGAACGCGCGGACGGCGTCCCGCAAGTCGGGGCGTTGCAGGGCAAAGGCGATCTGGGCCTCCAGGAAGCCGGCCTTGTCGCCGCAGTCGAACCGCTCGCCCTCGTAGCGCAGGCCGTGGAACGGCACCTGGCCGATCATCTTGGCCATGGCGTCGGTGAGCTGGACCTCGTTGCCGGCGCCGCGCTCCATCTTGTTCAGGTGTTCCAGGATTTGCGGCATCATCACGTAGCGGCCGATGATGGACAGGTTGGAGGGGGCTGACGCCGGGTCCGGCTTCTCGACCAGGCCGCGGACCTCCACCAGCCGGCCGTCGTCGGCGCCGATGTCCAGGATGCCGTATTTGTTGGTTTGGTCGTGCGGCACCTCGGTCACGGCGACGATGTTGCCGCCGGTCTCGTGGTAGGCGTCGGCGAGCTGCTTGAGGCAGGGAGTTTTTGACAGCACCAGGTCGTCGGGCAGCAGGATGGCGAACGGGTCGTCGCCGATGAAGGAGCGGGCGCACCAGATGGCGTGGCCCAGGCCGAGCGGCACCTGCTGGCGCACGGTGGCGATGGAGCCGGGCTGCACCGCCATGTCGCGCAGCATGGCCATCATCTCGGTCTTGCCGCGCTCGCGCAGGTTGGCTTCCAGTTCGAAGGCGATGTCGAAGTGCTCGACCAGGCCGGTCTTGCCGCGGCCGGTGACCATGCAGAACTGCTCGATGCCGGCGGCGCGGGCCTCCTCCACCGCGTACTGGATGAGCGGCTTATCGACGACGGGCAGCATCTCCTTGGCGGTCGCCTTGGTGGCGGGCAGGAAGCGCGTGCCGAGGCCTGCCACGGGGAGAACGGCCTTGCGCAGTGGCTTCATGTCGTACCTTGAGGCTGGATGGGCGTTTCTTGCTTCGGCGAGTGGTCGCACGCCGCCGCCTGGCCATCAAGCCTTGGCAGGGCGCTGCCCTGCACCCGCAAGGGGACAGTCGTCCCCTTGACCCCTTCAAATGAGGTATCCAGAGGACGACTGTCCTCTGGTGGGGTTTGGGGCAAAGCCCCAACCTGCCTGCTACGCCGAACTCAGCACCTCGGTGGCGGCGATGGCGCTCAGGTTGACGATGCCGCGCGCGGTGACGCTCGGCACCAGCACATGGATCGGCCGGCTCATGCCGAGCAGGATGGGGCCGACCGGCAGGCCGTCGCTGCTGGCCTTGAGCAGGTTGAAGGCGATGTTGGCCGCGTCCAGCCCCGGCATCACCAGCAGGTTGGCGGTGCCGGAGAGGCGGCTGTCCGGCACGGCGCGGTCGCGGATGGCCTCGCTCAGCGCCGCGTCGCCGTGCATCTCGCCGTCCACCTCCAGCTCGGGCGCCTGGTCGCGGATCAGGCCCAGGGCGCGGCGCATCTTGCGGGCGGGGACGGACTGGCCGGCGCCGAAGGAGGAGTGCGACAGCAGCGCCGCCTTGGGGATGATGCCGAAGCCCTTGACCACCTCGGCCGCCAGCAGCGTCATCTCCGCCACCTCCTCGGCGGTGGGGTCGATGGTGACGTGGGTGTCGCAGAAGAACAGCGCGCCGTTGTTCAGGATCAGCGCCGAGAGGGCATAGACGCGCGAGACGGTGGCGCGCTTGGGCACGATGGGCAGGGCGTAGGTCAGGTGGCGCTGCCAGTCCCCGGTGCCGCCGACGATGGCCGCGTCCGCCTGGCCGGCGTGCAGCAGCATGGCGGC
>CAXTTH010000328.1:0-2954 GCA_964247035.1 uncultured Acetobacteraceae bacterium | reverse complement strand
GCCCCGCCCCGCCGCCCTCCGCGTGGCCGTGCTGGCCGGCGGGTGCAGCGGCTTCCAGTACAAGTTCGAGCTGGACGAGGCGGTGCAGCCGGACGACCTGGTGGTGCACTCCGGCGCCGCCCGCGTGCTGGTGGACCCGGCGAGCCTCGACCTGCTGGCCGGCTCCCAGCTCGATTACACCGACGAGCTGATGGGCAGCCACTTCACCGTGCGCAACCCGAACGCCACCAGCGCCTGCGGCTGCGGCACCAGCTTCGCCGTCGACTAAGTGAGCTTTGAATGAGCGACGAACCGATCACGCTGGAGTTCATCGGCCGCACCATGCTCGCCATGCAGGCGGAGATGCGCGAAATGCGTCGGGAGGTGGCCGATCTTCGCTCGCTCGTTTTGCTGACTGTCGATCAGGTTCGCAGGACCGACCGGCACGTCGTCGAACTGCGTGACGAACTCGAACTCATCATCAAGGCCGAGGTCATGGGCCGCATCGGCATTTTCGAGTCCGGGGTGGAAAAGCAGGTCGGCGAGCTGCGCAACCGCGTCGAGGAACTGGAAACCGGCAAGTCCCGCTTCACCCCGTGAAGATCGCCACCTGGAACGTCAACTCCGTCCGCATGCGCGAGCCGCATGTCTGCCGCTGGCTGCAACGCGCGGCGCCCGACGTGCTGCTGCTGCAGGAGATTAAGTGCGAGCCGCACGCCTTTCCGGCCGCCGCCTTCCGCGCCCTGGGTTACGAGAGCGCCATCGCCGGGCAGAAATCCTACAACGGCGTGGCCGTGCTGAGCCGGCGGCCGATGCAGGTGTGGCGCACCGCCCTGCCCGGCCTGCCGGCGGACGACGCCCAGGCCCGCTACCTGGAGGTGGACGTGGCCGGCATCACCATCGGCAACCTGTACCTGCCGAACGGCAATTCGGGCGGCGAGGCCGGCTACGCCTACAAGCTGGCCTGGATGGACCGGCTCGCCGACCACGCCGACGAGCTGCTGGCGGCCGACACGCCCTTCGTGCTGGCGGGCGACTACAACGTGGCCCCGGCGGACGTGGACTTCGCCCCCGGCACCCTGCCGGACGGCGACGCGCTGGTCCGCCCCGAGACGCGGGCGCGCTACCGCCGGATGCTGTGGGCCGGCCTGACCGACGCCGTGCGGGCAACGACCCCCGCCGGCCCGGCCTACACCTTCTGGGACTACCAGGCCGGCGCCTGGCAGCGCGACCGCGGCCTGCGCATCGACCACGCCCTGCTCTCCCCCGCCCTGGCCGACCGCCTGGCCTCCGCCACCCCGGACAAGGACGTGCGCGGCGAGGAGCAGCCGTCCGATCACGTGCCGGTGGCGGTGGTGCTGGATGAGTAGGGCGGGGCGTCGCTGAAACGCTGCGACAGGCCATCCGCCGCCAACGCAACCAGCACGATGCCGGTGAAATGCGGCAGAAGGTCGTAGCGAAGATACAGGTGCGTCACCCAATAGGGCGTGACCGGCAGCACCGTGAAAACGATGGCCTGCACCGGGCGGCGGCGCAGCGCCACGCTGGCGGCGCAGGCCGAAAGCTTCAACACGCCAAGGGCGCCCAGGATCAGGACAGCGCCTCCTGACCCCAGCAGCGGAAACCACCCCACCATGCTGCCGCTCGGCATCATGCTGAGCCACGCCCGCCTGGCCGTGAGACGCGCGAAGCGGGCTGGGTCGGCCTCGATCCAGCCCCAGGCGATGCTGGTCATCTCAGACATGTAGGCCACTTCGCCAACTTCTTTCAGGTGCTCGGCTGCGGCGGCGGACAGGCTCGGATGGATGGGAGCCGCCCAACCCTGCGACGACGGCCCTTGCGCGCCCGGCTGGTTCCCCACAGCCAGCTCAAGGCCGAAGTTCGATCGGGTGATGATGAACTTGCCAAGCTCGAGCTCGTTGCGCAGGCCCCACGGCAGCACGAACGCAAGCACGATCAGCCCCGATACGGTGAAACGGCGCACCGTGCCTTCATGGCCCCAGTCCACCCGCAGCATCATCGCGAGCCCGATCAGCATCGAGGGCACGATCGCAGCGGTCAGCAGAAAGCTCAGCCCAGCCAGCGCCGCCATCGCGTACAGGCAGCCCGCGCCGCGCGTCGCGTCGAAACGGATCACCAGCAGCCAGCCTGCCAGCAGGACGACGGCGGAAAACGGCTGCTCCCAGACGCGGCAAGCCGTGACCTCGTAGAACAGCAGGAAGGAGGTCAGGAGCAGCAGCCCCGTTCCGAGCCAGGATGCGCACGGGGACAGGCGCAGGGCTGACAGCGTGCGCAACGTCAAGCCCGCGCCGGTGGCGAAGATGCCGGCGGCAACCATGCCAAGGGCGATGTTGGCCGCCCGGCTGTCCACGCCGAACAGCGCATAGACGCCAGCCATGTAGGCGGCCAGCACCGGCGAGACATGCGCCGACGGACCCGTGGGCAGGATGAACGGATCGCCGATGTAGCCGCGCAGCAACAGCGCCTCCGCCGCGCGCGAGGTCTCGCCCTGCGTCTGGCCGACCTGGGCGAAATGCACGGCCAGGGCGCAACCGGCGGCGAACAGCGCCAAGGGCAGCAACCATCTTAGACTCAGGCCATGCTTCATCCTTGCCGCGGCGACGGTTGAGCCTGCCGCGCGCCGCTGGCCCAGCGCCCGCCATCCAGCCAGCGGTTGACCCGGTGGCCCAGCCGAATGCCCGGCAGCTCTACCATCCGGTAGGTCAGTTGCGACACGACGCCAGTCACCGCCATCACGCCCGCGAACAATGCCGCTGCTGCCGCCACGGCGGCCACTCCCGTCGCGGCAAGCATCGCCGGGGGCAGCATGTGCGCCAGCGCGTCGAGCACCGCGAAATGCAGCAGGTAGGCGCTGAAGCTCGCCTGCCCCATCCACACCGCGGCGCGGTTGACGATCAACGGCGCCGGCCGCAGCGCCAGCGCCACCGTGCAGCCGCCGAATGCCAGGGCGGCGA
>CAXTTH010000327.1:0-2956 GCA_964247035.1 uncultured Acetobacteraceae bacterium | reverse complement strand
CGTCAAGGAAGCACTCGCACCAACACTGTCGCCAGGCGACGTGGTCGTGGCCGACGTGCCCTGCGGGCTGTCGGGGCCCGGCTGATCCTGTTGCCGAAATACTCCCCCGACCTGAACCCCATCGAGCAGGTGTTCGCCAAGCTCAAGCACCTGCTGCGCAAGGCACAGGCCCGAACCCAGGACGCCGTGTGCGCCACCATCGGGCAGCTCCTCAAAAGCTACACGCCCCAGGAATGCACCAACTACCTCGCCAACTCAGGATATGACGGACAAAATGTCATCACGCCCTAGGATTTGAAGCAAACAGCCAACGCCTGGATGGACAAAAGTTCGGGGTTCTCGCGCTCGTGAACGCAAGAGTAAATCCCGCAACACGCCGTCAAGAGCCAGCAACCACTCGCAAGCAGCAACTCAAGCCACTCAGTTGGTTCAGTCCAGCCAGCTTCGTCTCGCTTTTCGTTGTCACCTGAACCGTATCCACCAGGAAACAACATCCTTTGTTTGAGGAAGTAAAATGAATGTACTTCGAACCCTCCGCATAGGCTCGTGTTCCGCTGCCATCCTCAACAGGTAAAAGGATTCATGACGTATTTCACAATCAAAAGGGAACCGCTTACTTCTGCAAGCCAGACAAGCCCGATCCAATTTATGCGTGCAAGCTGCAAGAGCTGATTGGCGGCCAGTGGGGTGAGATGAGCGTCATGACGGCTTCCCTGTTCCAAGGCTGGAACTGCCGTGGCCCGGCCAAGCGCAAGGACATGCTGCTCGACATCGGCACCGAGGAGATCGGGCACGTCGAGATGCTGGCAACCATGGTCGCCCGCTTGCTCGAAAGCTCGCCCATCGAAGCGCAGGAGCACGCTGCCAGCAACCCGGCTGTGGGTTCCATCATGGGGGCACACGAATTGCCGATGCCGCGCTGGCCGGCATGGACCCGCAGCACTTCACCGTCTCGGGCATGGGCGCCACGCCGAACGACAGCAACGGGTTCCCCTTCGTGGCGCGCTACATCGTGGCCAGCGGCAACATGCTGGCCGACTTCCGCTACAACGTCGCGGCCGAGAGCCAAGGCCGGATGCAGGCCTGCCACTATATGAGATGACGCAGGATGCTGGCGTGCGAGACATGCTGCACTTCAGCATCGCGCGCGACACCATGCACCAGAATCAATGGATAGCCGCCATCGAGCAGCTCAAGGAGGATGGACTCTGCCCCATGACCTTCCCGCAGGGCATCGAGAAGCACGACGTCGCCCACGCATTCTACAACCAGTCCAAAGGAACGGAAAGCAAGCAGGGCCGTTAGGCATCCGGCCGCTCGGTGGATGGCCGCGGCGAGTTCAGCTATGTCGAGGACGTGGCGGCGCTGGGTGACGCTCCGATGCTTGGCGTCATCGACCCCCGAGTGCACGGCACCGGGCCGAAACCGCACCAGCCGGTGTCATAAGCGGCTGAATGACACGCAAAGCTGCAACCGCACAGGAGTGACGCGCATGATCGATGCATCGCAAGTTTCAGAGCACATGGAAGTCGTCGGGTCAGACGGCCAGCATGTCGGCACGGTGGACAAGCTGTGCCTCAAGCTGACCAAGAAGGACCCGGCGGCGCAGGGGCAACACCACATCTTGCCGCTCGAGGCGGTAGCCAGCGTCCAGGGCGGCAAGCTCATGCTGAGCATGCCGGCCGCGCAGGCAATGGAGCAGGAAAAAGCCCTGCCAGGCTGAATGCGGCCCTGGACGGGGCTGCGGTCCCGTCCAGTCTTCTTTTCCTCGCGCGCCCGGCTAGACTGCGGCCATGCCCGATGACGGCCGCCCCGACCCCGACGCCCTGATCGCCCACGCCGCCGCTGAGGCGCGCGGCCGGCTCAAGATCTTCCTCGGCGCCGCACCCGGCGTCGGCAAGACATGGGAGATGCTGGCCCAAGCTCAGCGCCGCAAAGCCGAAGGCGTGGACGTGCTGTGCGGCGTCGTCGAGACCCACGGCCGCGCCGGCACGCAGGCTGAGCTGGACGGCCTGCCGGTCCTGTCGCCGCGCGAGGTGCCCTATCGTGGCCAGGTGCTGCGTGAGTTCGACGTGGATGCCGCCCTCGCCCACCACGCCGGCCTGCTGCTGGTGGACGAGCTGGCCCACACCAACGCCCCCGGCAGCCGCCACGCCAAGCGGTGGGAGGACGTGGCCGAGCTGGTGGCCCACGGCCAGCATGTTTGGGCCACGCTGAACGTGCAGCACCTGGAAAGCCTCAACGACGATATCGCCCGCATGACCGGCGTGCGGGTGACGGAGACGCTGCCGGACCACGTGCTGGACACCGCCGACGAGATCGAGCTGATCGACCTGCCGCCGGAGGATTTACGCCAACGCCTGCGCGACGGCCGCATCTACCGCCCCGAGACCGCCAAGCGCGCGCTGGACGGCTTCTTCCGCGAGGGCAACCTGTCTTCCCTACGCGAGGTGGCGCTGCGCCGCGCCGCCGCCCACGTGGACGGCGACGTGCGGGACTGGATGCGCCGCAGCGGCCTGTCCGGCGCATGGCCGTCCGGGGACCGGGTGCTGGCGCTGATCGGCCCCCATGCCGCGGGCGAGGCGGTGGTGCGCGCGGCCAAGCGGCTGGCGGACGCGCTGCACGCCCCCTGGACGGTGCTGCACGTCGAGCAGGCGAACTCGTTGCTGGCCACCCGGGTCGCGCTGAGCCTGGCGGGTCAGTTGGGCGCGGAGCTGGACACCCAGGTGGGCAGCAACCTGCTGGCGACGGTACTGGACTCGGCGCGCACCCGCAACGCCACCCATATCGTGCTGGGCCGTGCCAACCGGCCGCGCTGGCGGCGGCTGCTGGGGCCGGGCCTGGTCACCGCCCTAATGCGCCGCGCACCGGACGTGGCGATCCATGTGGTGCCGCGGCAAGGCGCGAAGCGCCCGATCCTGGCGCGCCGGGTGGCCGCCCCCTGGTGGTCCTGGCC
>CAXTTH010000326.1:0-2969 GCA_964247035.1 uncultured Acetobacteraceae bacterium | reverse complement strand
AGTCCGATGGCCTGCCAAGGTGACGCTGCGCTTCTCCAGCATCATGCCAGCCGCGGCCGGGCAGTCGTCGCAGCCGTAGATGCGGTTGCCCATCGCCGGGCGCAGCGCCGCCGGGATGGGGCCGCGGTGCTCGATGGTCAGGTACGAGATGCAGCGCGTGGCGTCCAGGCGGTAGGGCGCGGGAAAGGCGTCGGTCGGGCAGGCTTTCAAGCAGCGCGTGCAACTGCCGCAGCGGTCGGCATGTGGCGGGTCGGGCGGCAGGTCGAGGGTGGTGTAGATCTCGCCGAGGAACAGCCAGGAGCCGTGGGCGCGGGACACCAGGTTGGTGTGCTTGCCCTGCCAGCCCAGCCCGGCGGCGGCGGCGAGCGGCTTTTCCATCACTGGGGCGGTGTCCACGAACACCTTGACCGCCGGGCCGAACCGGCTGGCGATGAACTGGGCCAGGTGCTTGAGCAGGCCTTTCACCACGTCATGGTAGTCGCGGTTGCGGGCATAGACGGAGATGTTGCCGCGGTCGGGCCGCCGGGTGGTGGCCAGCGGGTCGGCGGCAGGGGCGTAGGACAGTCCTAACGCGACGACGCTGCACGCTTCGGCCCACAGCGTTTGCGGATGGCTGCGCTCGGCGGTGCGCTCGGCCAGCCAGCCCATGTCGCCGTGCTGCCCGGCGGCCAGGAACGCGCCCAGCCGCTCGCGCGCTTCTGGTCCCAGCGAGGCGGGCGCGAAGCCCACGGCGTCGAAGCCGAGGGCAAGCGCCTTGGCACGGATCGCCGCCTTCGGGTCAGCCCCGGCCACGGTACGGCGGCACGCCTTGGTCCGGCACCCACGCGCCCGGCGGCGGCGCGCCGGTTTGCCAGAACACGTCGATCGGGATGCCGCCGCGCGGATACCAGTAGGCGCCGATGCGCAGCCAGCGGGGCGCCAGCAGGCTCACCAGCCGGTCCGCCACCTCCATGGTGCAGGCCTCGTGGAACGCGCCGTGGTTGCGGAAGCTGCCAAGGAACAACTTGAGCGACTTGCTCTCCACCAGCCACTCGCCGGGGATATAGTCGATCATGACGTGGGCGAAGTCCGGCTGGCCGGTCAGCGGGCAGAGCGAGGTGAACTCGGGTGCGGTGAAACGCACCACGTAGTCCTGGCCCTGGTGCGGGCTGGGCACGCGCTCCAGCACGGCCTCGGCCGGGGAGGCAGGCAGGCCAGTGGGGCGGCCGAGCTGGGTCAGCCCGGCGTAGGGTGCATCGGTCATGCAGGGGAAGTGTGGTCGGCCGCGCCTGCCGTCCAGCCCGCGCGCACGGCGGCGGCGTGCTCGGCGAGGCGGCCGGCGATGATGGCGTCGCGCAGCCCAGCCATCAGGCCAGCGTAGTAGGTGAGGTTGTGCGCGGTCAGCAGCATCGGCCCCAGCATCTCGCCGGCGCGGAACAGGTGGTGCAGGTAGGCACGGCTGTGCCGGGTGCAGGCGAGGCAGGCGCAGGCCGGGTCGAGCGGGGCACCATCGCCGGCGTGGCGGGCGTTGCGCAGGTTCAGCACGCCGGCGCCTGTGTAGGCGCGGGCGGTGCGGCCGGCGCGGGTGGGCATCACGCAGTCGAACATGTCGACGCCGCGGCTGACCGCGCCCACCAGGTCGTCCGGCGTGCCGACGCCCATGAGATAGCGTGGCTGACCCGGCGGCAGCAGCGACGCCGTCGCGTCCAGCACGGCGAACATGGCCGCCTGCCCCTCGCCCACCGCCAACCCGCCGATGGCGTATCCCTCGAAGCCGAGCGGGGTGAGCGCCTGGACGGAGGCGGCGCGCAGATGCGGGAACACGCTGCCCTGCACGATGCCGAACTGGCCATAGCCGGCGCGTGGCCGGAATGCCTGGCGGGACCGCGCGGCCCAGCGCATGGAGAGCTGCATGGAGGCTGCCGCCTGCTCCTCGGTGGCAGGGAACGGGGTGCATTCATCGAACGCCATGGTGATCGTGGCGTCCAGCTTACCCTGGATGGCGGTGGAGGATTCGGGCGTCAGCCGGTGCGCCGTGCCGTCCAGGTGGGAGCGGAAGGTGACGCCGTCCTCGTCCATGCGGCGCAGGCCGGAGAGCGACATGACCTGGAAGCCGCCGGAATCGGTCAGGATGGGACCAGGCCAGTCCATGAACCGGTGCAGGCCACCCAAGGCCGCCACCCGGTCCGCGCCGGGGCGCAGCATCAGGTGGTAGGTGTTGCCGAGCACCAGCCGGGCGCCGGTGCCGCGCACGCCGTCCGCCGTCATCGCCTTGACGGTTCCGGCGGTGCCGACGGGCATGAACACGGGGGTGGGCACGTCGCCATGCGCGGTGTGCAGGGTGCCGGCGCGGGCGGGCCCGTCGGTGGCGGCTTGGGTCCAGGAGAGTGTCAAGAACTCACCCTCACCCCGGCCCTCTCCCGCCAGCGGGAGAGGGAGAAGAAATGGGGTCCAGCAGGCTGGAATCGCCGTAGGAGTAGAAGCGGTAGCCGGTGGCGATGGCGTGGGCGTAGGCGGCGCGCATCCGCTCGGTGCCGGCGAAGGCGCAGACCAGCATGAACAGGGTGGAGCGCGGCAGGTGGAAGTTGGTCATCAGCCGGTGCACGGCGCGGAAGCGGAAGCCAGGGCGGATGAACAGCGCCGTCTCACCGCGGAACGGGGCCACGCCGTCCGGGGTGGCCGCTGACTCGAGCAGGCGCAGGGTGGTGGTGCCCACGGCCACTACCCGGTCGGCGGCGCGGATGGCGGTGGCGGCGGCTTCGGTGATCTCGCCTCGCTCCGGGTGCATGACGTGGGCTGCCGGGTCTCCGCGGACGGGGAGGAAAGTGCCGGCGCCGACGTGGAGCGTGACTGTGATGCGGCGCACGCCCGCCGCGTCCAGCGCCGCCAGCAGGGCCGGAGTGAAATGCAGCCCTCCGGTGGGGGCGGCCACTGCGCCGTCCTCCCGGGCGAACACCGTCTGGTAGTCGGCTGCGTCCGCTGCGGTCGGG
>CAXTTH010000325.1:0-2989 GCA_964247035.1 uncultured Acetobacteraceae bacterium | reverse complement strand
ATGCCGAGCTGGCCCGCGCCGCCGGCCTGCCGGTCAATCGCGGCGTGCTGGTGGACGACGCCATGCGCACCGCCGACCCGGCGGTGTATGCCATCGGCGAGTGCGCCGAGCACGCCGGCCAGTGCGTCGGCCTGGTCGCGCCTTCCTTCGCGCAGGCGGAGGTGGCCGCGTCCAGCATCCTCGGCGGCGACGCCCGCTACGTCCCCGTGTCGGACGCCACGGCGCTCAAGGTGGCGGGTGCCGGCGTCTGGTCGGCGGGCGAGATCGAGGGCGCCGACTCGATCGTGCTGGACGACGGCGAGGCCGGGCAGTACCGCCGCCTCGTCGTGCGTGACGACCGTCTGGTGGGGGCCATGCTGTATGGCGAGACCACGGACGCAGCCTGGTACCTCAACCTCATCAAGGAAGGGCGGCGGATCGGGCCGGCACGCGGCAGCTTGCCGTTCGGGCCCGCCTTCATGCCCGACGCCTTCATGTCCGCGGAGTGGGCCGCATGACCGATCAGCCGTTCTCGACCGAGCAGCAGGAATACCTCAAGGGCTTCATGGCCGGGGTGGACGCCAAGCGCGGCCCGCTCACCGGCGGCGCGGCGGCCGCGGAGGCCGACCCCAACGACTTGCAGCGCATCGCGCAGGACAAGCAGGTCGCCGCCGGCAAGAAGCTGGTCCCGGAGGAGGAGGCCAAGCGCAAGAAGAACCCGCTCGACCGCTTCGGCGAGATCAGCGCGCTTGCCGCCGAAGGCAAGTTTCCCAAGGGCACCGACGTGTTCCTGACCAAGTACCAGGGCCTGTTCTTCGTGGCGCCCGCGCAGGCCAGCTTCATGTGCCGGCTGCGCATGCCCGGCGGCATCATGAACTCCTTGCAGTTCCGCGGCGTGGCGGACATCGCGGCCGAGCTGGGCGGCGGCTATGCCGACGTCACCACCCGCGCCAACTTGCAGATCCGCGAGATCGGCGCCGCCGCCGCGCCCGAGGTGCTGACCCGGCTCGCCGATATCGGGCTGACCTCCCGCGGCGCCGGCGCGGACAACGTCCGCAACGTCACCGGCAGCCCCACCGCCGGCATCGACGTGCAGGAGCTGATCGACACCCGGCCGGACGCGCGCCGCATCCACCACCACATCCTGAACCACCGCGAGCTGTTCGGCCTGCCGCGCAAGTTCAACATCGCGTTCGACGGATCCGGCGTGGTGCCGGTGCTGGAGGACACCAACGACATCGCCTTCACCGCCGTTCAAGTCATCGAGGGCTTCGGCGTCGCGCCGGGCGTGCATTACCGCCTGGCGCTGGGCGGCATCACCGGACACAAGGACTTCGCCCGCCAGACCGGCATCGTCGTGACCCCTGCGGATACCACGCCGGTGTGCGATGCCATCCTGCGGGTGTTCATCGCCAACGGCGACCGCACCAACCGCAGCAAGGCGCGGCTGAAATACGTGCTGGATGCCTGGGGTTTCGACAAGTTCCTCGCCGCCGTCGAGGACGAGATGGGCCGCAAGCTGGCCCGCGTGCCGGACGAAGCCGTGCTGCCGCCGCCGCCCCAATCCCGCAGCGCGCACATCGGCGTGCACGCGCAGCGCCAGCCAGGGTTGTCCTACGTCGGCGTCGTGTTGCCGGTCGGCCGCATGACCACGGAGCGCATGCACGGCCTGGCCGCCATCGCCGACCGCTTCGGCTCCGGCGCCATCCGGCTGACGGTGTGGCAGAACCTGCTGATCTCCGACATCCCGGACGAGCGGATGCCCGAGGCGCTGGCCGCCATCGAGGCGCTCGGCCTGCGGCACGACGCCGGGCCGCTGCGCACCGGGCTGGTGGCGTGCACCGGCAGCGCCGGGTGCAAGTTCGCCGCCTCCAACACCAAGGGCCATGCCTCCGAGCTGGTGGACTGGCTGGAGCAGCGCATCGAGATCGACGCGCCGGTGAACATCCACCTCACCGGCTGCCACCACTCCTGCGCGCAGCACTTCATCGCCGACATCGGCCTGCTCGGCGCCAAGGTGGACCGCGGCGAGGACGTGGTGGAGGGCTACGACCTGCACGTCGGCGGCGGCGCGGGCGTCAACCAGGCGATCGGCCGGCTGATCCGCCCCGCCGTGGCGATGGACGAGCTGCCCCCCCTGGTGCTGACCCTGCTCGCCGCCTGGAAGGCCGAGCGCGGCGACGGCCAGAGCTTCCAGGCCTGGTCCGCCGCCAAGAGCGAGGACGCCCTCTCCGCCATGCTGACCGGAGCCGACGCATGAATGCGATGTCCGGCGGCAGCAGCCCGCTGATCCCCGAGAACGCGCCGTTCAACCCGGCGCAGCGCTCCTGGCTCAACGGCTTCCTGGCCGGGCTGTACGGCGGCAGCGCCGGCGGTGACGCCGGCATGTCGATGCAAGGCTCGGTGGCGGCGGCCGAGGAGGACTTCCCCTGGCACGACCCGGCCATGGAGATGGACGAGCGGTTGCAGCTCGCCGAGGGCCGCCCGTTCGAGCGCAAGCTGATGGCCGCCATGGCGCAGTTGGATTGCGGCCAGTGCGGCTACCTGTGCCAGAGCTACGCCGAGGCGCTGGCCAGCGGCAAGGAAACCACCGTCTCGCTCTGCGTGCCCGGCGCCAAGCCGACCAGCAAGAAGGTCAAGGAGCTGCTGGCCAACCGCCCCGCCGACTCCGTCGCCATGGCCCCGCCGGCCGCCGAGCAGGCTGCCCCCAGCGTGCCGCTCGGGATGCCGGTGCGCGTGCTGGCCTCGGACCGGCTCACCGGCGAGCGTTCGGCCAAGGACGTGCGCCACGTCAAGATCGACCTGTCGCCCTCCGGCCTCACCTACGAGCCCGGCGACTCCATCGGCATCTGCGCCCCCAACGACCCCGAGCTGGTCGAGGCGTGCCTGCGCATCCTCGGCGCGGCCGGCGACGAGCTGGTGCACTGCCCCGACAACACCATGCGCACCGCCCGCGACGCCCTGGCCTGGCAGGTGGACATCGCCCGCCCGATGGACCGCGCGCTCGACC
>CAXTTH010000324.1:2611-3008 GCA_964247035.1 uncultured Acetobacteraceae bacterium | reverse complement strand
CGTACCTGCTGGGCGGGGCCGTGCTGTGGGCCGCCATCTACCGCTCCGGCCTCCACGCCACCTTGTCCGGCGTGGCGCTCGCCTTCGTGGTGCCGATGGGCGGCGAGCCCGGCGAGGGCGCCTGCCCGGCGGAGCGGCTGGAGCGGGCGCTGGACGGCTGGGACGCCTACGCCATCCTGCCGCTGTTCGGGCTGATGAACGCCGGGCTGCAGCTCAGCGCCGTCTCGCTGCGCACCGTGGCCGACCCGGTGTTCCTCGGCATCGCCGCCGGGCTGCTGCTGGGCAAGCAGGCCGGCGTGTTCGGCGCCACCATGCTCGCCGCCAGGCTGCGCCTGGCGCACCTGCCCCCCGAGCTGACGCCGCCGGTGCTGTACGGCGGCAGCGTGCTGTGCGGCAT
>CAXTTH010000324.1:0-2601 GCA_964247035.1 uncultured Acetobacteraceae bacterium | reverse complement strand
GTTGGCGTGTTCGGCGCGGTGCTGCTGGCCGCGCGCCTCGGCCTGGCCCGGCTGCCGGAGGGCGTCACGCGGACCCAGCTTTACGGCGGCGCGGTGCTGTGCGGCATCGGCTTCACCATGAGCCTGTTCATCGGCGACCTGGCGTTCCCCGGCCCGGGGCGCGAGGCGGAGGTCAAGCTCGCGATCTTCGGCGGCTCGCTGCTGTCGGCGGCGCTGGGGCTGCTGGCGCTGCGCTGGGTCACGCGGCGTCCAAGGCAGCGCGCGGGGTCGAGGGCGGCTTCCTGAGCTGAGGGCAGGCTTGCCGTTCACCGGGCGTTAGCAGTGCCGGCGTAAGATCAGGCGCGTGCCCCAGTCATGACGCGGCCCAGGCATTCGCCAGGCCGGCCCTGCAAGGTTTGATGAGATGCCAGTGCCCTCGACGATCCACCAACTCACGCGGGACGGCAGCGCCGCCATGGCCTCGGCAGGTCGCCAGCCCAGCGCCGCCCGCCTCCGCGCGGTGCTGGACGGCCTCGGCGCGGGACTGTTCAGCTTCGATGCGTCGCTGGCCATCCTGGTCAGCAACGCCCGCCTCGGCAGCATGCTCGGCATGGCCCCGGGCGCGCTTGAGGGCGTCACCGACGTTGCGGGCCTGCTGCATGCGGGGCAAGCCTTGCAGGGGGGCGGCGCCCGCCTGGTGCATGAAGCGTGCCTGGCCGCGGTCGCGGGCCTGTATGTGGCGAGCCAGGCCTTCTCGGGCGAGGGCCGCACCTTCGGGCTGCAGGTGTCCTCGATCGGCGTCGGCCAGTGGCTGGCCGTGATCGAGGAGACCACGGCGCGCTGCCTGGCCGAGGCCGAGGCCCTCCAGGAGGCGATGCGCGACAAGCTGACCGGGCTGTGCACCCGCGCCATGTTCCAGGACCGGGTGTCCGCCAACCTCGCCGGCCTGGACCGGGACGGCGCCGGCCTGGCCATGCTGATGATCGACCTGGACCGCTTCAAGGCCGTCAACGACACGCTGGGGCACCCGGTCGGCGACATGCTGCTGCGGCTGGTCGCCAAGCGGCTGTCCTCCGTGCTGCGCAAGGGCGACCTGGTGGCCCGGCTGGGCGGCGACGAGTTCGCCGCCATGATCTCGCCCTCGCTCGGCGTGGACGGCCTGGCCAGCCTCGCCAAGCGCGCGGTGGACATGCTGAGCCGCCCCTACCTGGTGGACGGCCACCAGGTGAACATCGGCGCCAGCATCGGCGTGGCCGTGGCGCCCGGCGACGGCGCCGAGTACGGCCAGCTCGCCCGCAATGCGGACCTGGCGCTGTACGCCGCCAAGAAGGCCGGGCGCGGCACGTTCCACTTCTTCGAGCCGGCGATGGACCAGCGCGCGCTGGCCCGGCGCTCGATGGAGATCGACCTGCGCCGGGCCTTGGTGATGCGCGAGTTCGAGCTGCACTACCAGCCGCAGATCGACCTGGAGCGCAACGTCGTCGAAGGCTTCGAGGCCTTGGTCCGCTGGCGGCACCCGGAGCGCGGGCTGGTGCCCCCGGCCGACTTCATCCCGCTGGCCGAGGAGATCGGGCTGATCGTGCCCATCGGCGAGTGGGTGCTGCGCGAGGCCTGCGTGGAGGCCGCAGCATGGGAGGAAGGGGTCTGCGTCGCGGTGAACGTGTCGCCGATGCAGTTCGAGGACCCGGGCCGGCTGGTGGACATGGTGACCCGGGCACTCGCCAAGTCCGGCCTGCCGGGGCCGCGGCTGGAGATCGAGATCACCGAGAGCGTGCTGCTGCGCAACGAAGGCGCGGTGCTCGCGGCGCTGCACCGGATCCGCGCGCTGGGCGTCAAGGTGGCGATGGACGATTTCGGCACCGGCTACTCGTCGCTGAGCCAGTTGCACAGCTTCCCGTTCGACAAGATCAAGATCGACCGCTCCTTCGTGCGCGAGGGCGGCGACGCGCAAGGGCAGGACGCGATCATCCGCGCGATCACCGCCCTGGGCGTGAGCCTCGGCATGACCACGATCGCCGAGGGCGTCGAGACCAGCGACCAGCTTGCACGCATCCGGGCTGAGGGATGCACGTCCGTGCAAGGCTACCTGTTCAGCAAGCCTGTTCCGGTCGGCGAGGTGGCGGGCTTCATCGCCAGCTTCGCCGAGCGGCGCAGATCACCCTTAACCCTGGCCATCTGAGAACCCCACCATGCCCCAGCTATGCCGAGTGTTGTATTGCAGCCGGAACTGCGTGTCCGGCACGCCCGAAACCTACGCCGCCGAGATCGAGGCGATCCTGGCCAAGTCCCGCGTCAACAATGCCCGCGACGGCATCACCGGCGGGCTGCTGTTCAACGACGGCTGCTTCGCCCAGGCGCTCGAAGGCCCCGCCGACGCCGTGGAAGCGGCGTTCGAGCGCATCCAGTGCGACGACCGGCACGGGGAGGTGACGGTGATCGGGACCGGGCCGATCCCGGCGCGGGACTTCCCGGGCTGGTCCATGGCGTTCAACGGCCAGGCCGGCGATGCCAACCCGCTGGCCAGGCAGGCCCTAGCCGACGCGTTCGCCGGCCGGTCCAGCAGCGGGGAGGCCGTCCTGCGCGTGCTGCGCCAGGTCGTGGCGCATGACGCCTGGTCCGTCA